>JBGPFL010000087.1:0-10346 GCA_041483295.1 Blastocatellia bacterium
CGGCGATGCCGTTGAGGGCAACAAAGCCGGTGACCGCCAACGGCGTGTCGGCCGCGAAGGTTGTCGCAACCATGGAAGTACCCGCCAGCCACCACGGAACATCCCGCCCCGAGAGAAAGAACTCGGAGGTGCTGGCGCTCGCCCTGCGCGAGTAGTAAAGGCCTATCCCAAGATTGAAGAGGAAGTATGCTGCAATGACCGACCAGTCCAGCAGAGAGAGTTTCATGATTTACCTCGGGTCTTCACCTGAATAGAGTTTTATCGGCGCCTTCCCACGTCGTTGGCCACTGGAGCTCAATACCTGAAACCTTTCTGCCAGGTGAACCAAGCCATTGGCCCGGACTACGACCCTCCAGGCGATATCCGGAGCGGCGGCGACATTTTTCTCGAGACGCCTACTGCGCGAAGAGATGATGGTCGAGTAGGCACAAAGAACCTGAGAAAAGGAGAAGGCACCTGAGCAAAATACTCGCGGTCCAAAATAGAGTCAATGGCTTTACGGTAAACTAACAGGTTAAGTCGACCGCTTAACAAAATTCGCACGTCGACTGAGGGCTGCTCGACGCCGAGGCGCAATCAAAAACTGGGACTCACTGTCGCGCCAGCGTCTGGTCTCATTAACACCTCGATTCAAGGTGTATGGCGGGATCTGAGCGTCCTTCGACTCTCTCAACAGTCTTCGGATTCCACGAGAGGAAACCGTTGAAACGGTTCGGGGATCCGCCCACTCGAGACCACCTCACTGAAGTGAGGTGTTAATGAAATGGGCGCTCTCCGAACCACCTGGGGCGAAGGAGTCAAGAGCATAACCTCGACTCTCAATTGCACCCTCGACGGCCGGCTCCTCAGACTGGTCGAAACAGCGGCACTCGGGATTTGTCACCCGGCATGAGCAGCGGGGGATGAATAGATGCGCCGCGCAGTTCGGTCACTTCTTCTTGCTTTGGATATAGCTGATTGCCCGATCGAGCTGGGGATCGCCGCCTTTCGATAAGCCATCGCGAGTCAGCTTGACTTCGATGTCGGGTATTACTCCTCGGCCTTCGATCACAAGCCCCTTCGGAGTTCTGGGTTCACCATACGCGAACATTAAGACGGCACCGGTCGGAAGCCTCTTGCCGTCCGCATCCAGATCAGCTCCCGGCGAGCGCTCGCCTACGACCACCGCGCGACCGCTCTCCTGCATCGCGGCCGAGAACTGCTCGCTAGCCGATGCGCTCTTCCCGTCCAACAGAATGACAACCGGACCGAGGTAAGAGTTCTCCTGTGGCTGAGCCGTATATTCCAGCAATTGCGTGCGTGTCTTAGTTCTATAAAGCAACGTCGGCCTGGTAAAGAGAAGTCCGGCCAGCCCGACCCCAACACTGTCATCTCCGCCGCCGTTCCCGCGCAGGTCGATGATGATCCCGGGAGCGTCCTTCATCGACAGAATGGCTGCGCGGATTTTGGCGTTGAGACTGGAGTGGAAAACGTTGAATCGGATATACCCAATCTCGCCCGCTAGCCGCCTGGCCTCAAAATCCACTTCGAAAGAAGTTCCGAATTCCTTCACTAATTCCCCTCTTATCTTCTCGCGCCCAACTAATGCTTCGTGCGGCTGATTCTGCCCATCCAGGTAACCGATTCGAAGGGTTGTTCCCACTTCGCCATAGAAGACACTGCATACAGCTTCCGCTAACTCCGCGCGCTTTAGGGCGGACGACTCAGCCCTCTCTGCAATTCTTCGGACGAGCTCTTCAATAGTAAAGTCACCAATCCTCTTGAGGATAAACCCGGTCCGCAAGCCGGCTCGCTCTGCAGCCGAGCCACGTTCTACTCGGCTAATCACTGCCAGTTCGTCGATGATCTGAACGTCAATGCCTGTGTATCCGCTGAGCTTCGAGTCCGTCTGTTTCAATGCCTGTGGTGATATGACTTCGAAGTGCGATAGGCGCAACTCGCTGAGCATCTTGTTGAGGAGCTTGTAGAAGTCTCGATCATTATTTGCGGCGGCGACTTGCGGCGCGTACTGGTCTCGCACTTTGTTCCAATCGACCCCGCCGAAATTCGGGTCGAAGTGAGTCTCCTTAACTGTTCGCCAAACGACCTCAAAGGTCTTCTGCCGGAGCCCGGGCGACGCCTCCGTGACACTGTTCTTTGGCGTTTCAGAAGGGCCGCTCCCGCCGTGATCGACGGGCTTGTCGAATTTCGCATCGTCAATCTGGACGTTGTGTTTGACCTCACTTAGCTTGATGGTCACGTCGAAGCCTTCCTCGTCCAACCGGCGTATGTCGAAAGGCACCTTGATTCCATCTACGGTCCGATAGTCATCGTAGGATTCGCTGTTGAGAACGTGGCCGCGCGGGTCCCTGACCTCGGTGCGAATGAGCAGATGACTCTCGGTATCAAGGTACCACCTCTTGGGATTGCCGCCGCGGGGCGCTTCGAGGACATAGGATTCACGGCTTCCGATCTTCTCGCTGCCTTTGAAAGCTATCCTTGGATACAGCTCCTTCAGTTTTGTCGCCTGGTAGAAATCGACATCGCGCTTGGGGAATCCGGGCAGCTCGGTAAACTCGGCGCTGCCCGGTCCCTGCATCCATCCGACGGAGCCGTTGAAGCCCACACGATAAGCCCCGATGCCGGAGGGCAGCATGATGGTCACCTGCCTGTTCGGGGCTTTCGCATATATCTCCACTGATCCAGAGCCGCCTATGTCTGCGCTGGTGAAGGTACCCTTGGAGATGCGGCTGGTGACCTTCTGAATAGAGTCGTTGCCACCTAATGCGACCACGTACCTTTCTAGTATCTGTTCCGCAGTCGGCATCACTGCGGGCGTCTGCGCATCAGTCCCTTGCGCTGCCACAACGGTGACGATGGAAAGGCAAACGAGCATCAATATGATGGTTCTCTTCATGAGCGAGCCTCCGTCTCCAATCTTCGATAACGGGCCACGCAAACTAGCGTCACCATTCAGATGTTGCTGCGAATTGAAATCTTTGCCTGCAATTGGTCGGAAAAATCATGTAAATCGACACGGGCGAGAGCGAGTCGTGTACTGGCGAACCCGTCATGATCCGAGATCGCGTTGAAAGACTGGTTCCGTTTGAGTGTTGGAGCGGTAGCGAAGGCGAAACTATCGCACCAGACAGAGTGTGTGTATTGAATTTCGGTTAGCGCCGCGCCGGCGGAGAACTTACTTGCAACTTGTTCACGACCTTCTGCGCCCCTGCTGTCCTCTGCGCAATGAACGTCGCCAGCACCTGTTCGGCTCGCGTCCGCACAGAACCCGATAGAGTAACGGTCCCATCCTCTGTTGTTTGGACGTCAATGGTCAGGGTGTCGAACGCTCCGGTCTCGTACAACTCAAACTTGACCCGTTTGGCAAGGTCGGCGTTTGGATCTACGGTTGGCTTCGTGGCGGGAGGCTCGCCCGGGGCGAGAGGATCCTTCACTACAAGCTCATTGGTCACCGCCGTCACTCCGTCGGCCGCCCCCGCGACCTGCTCGGCTCCGCTTCGCTGAGCCTGCGTGTCTACGGATCCGGAGAGCACTACTTTCCGGTCTGCAACCTTCACGTCGATGCTCTTCCCTCCGAGTTCAGTGCTGCGTGCCAGCGCCTGCAGGATAGCGGCCCTGATCTCAAGATCCTCAACCAGCGCCCCCTGAGTTGCCGGTTGCGCGGGCCCATCGACTGCGATCTCGTTCTTTACTTCCTTGACTCCGGAAGTGTCCTGGGCGATCTGGCCAGCCGCCGATTTAGTGGCCTCGGATGGAACACGGCCGGTGAGCGTGACGATTGAGTCCTTGGTCTGTACCGTGATGTTGAATGGTGCGACCCGCTGCGAGAGTCCAAGGGCAGACTTCACGTCCGCCGTTGTCTTGGCGTCGCCCGAATAACCGAGCCTCTGCCTGATCCAGTTTGAAGGGCCCCAGTTTCGAGAGTAGGCATAGTAACCAGCGCCTCCCACAATGGCGAGGACGATTAGAAGGGCGAGAGGCTTGCGCATAATATCTTCCCTTTCGAACGATCTAGCAGATGATAGCATGCAAAGAGCGTTTTTCGTTTCTCGTTTCTCGTTTCTCGTTCTGCGTTTGTGGTTGTCGTTAGCCTCGGGCACAGAACGAGAAACGCTAAACGTTAAACTAGAAACGTGTTTCTGGTCCGCCAGGAAGAGCGAGCTTTAGAACCGCCATGTCAGCTTTCCATACGTGCTTCTTTTGACCTGGCCGGTGACTACTCCAGTCTCGGCGCCTCCAAACTCTCGGTGCCGATTGTCCAACAGATTCTGAGCTCCCACGCTCAGTTCCAGGCCCTCCGTCGGCCGCCAACCGAACCTCGCATCGAGGCGTGTGTAGCTCGGGGTCAACTGGTTCGTCACCCTAGAGACGTAGTAGAGCGCTGCATCCGCTTCAAAGTTTCGGGGCAGCGTCACGAACGAGTGAAATTGGATTTGATGTCTGGGGCTGTCGCGTTCGGCATTCTCCGCCTTGGTATCCCGGCTCGACGCGTAAGGGCGCAACTGCATCCGGAGCAACGAATATGCCCCGTTCAATTTCCAACGACTGCTGACTCTCAAGTTGGCGGCTGCCTCGAGGCCATAGGTTTCGCCCTGCTGACAGGTCAGCGTAGGGGCCGCCTCAGCAAAGTGTTGGCAACTAAGGTGCCACAGAATAAGCCAAACCCAGGTCCGACCTCCTTGGTTCGAATTAGCAAATGGAATCAGACTATTTGGCGGAGATTGGGGAAAAAAGGCCGCATCTCTACGATGAGAGTTGCGGCTTCCAGCAACACTATCTCGGATCGTCTGAGGGCCAGGGGATGCAACCGAAGACTTGCAACAGTCTCTTGTCAGTCCCTTCGGATCTTCGCTCGAGGATCGCGAGAGACACCAGAAAAGGCAACGCCTTCCGTAAGATTATCTAAAGGCCAATCGTCAGACGCGAGGCGTTCGAGAGTGATTCAGGACGCGAGACCACCCCTCAGGAGGAATGCCAAGTTTGAAAATGTCATCTTCAGGTGATAATCTCGCGGGACCATACAACAAGGTGAGGTCGAATATGTCTTTCACGACGGGGACCATCCTCGGGCACTACAAAATACTTGGGCTGCTGGGCGCGGGCGGCATGGGCGAAGTCTTCAAGGCCAGTGACACAAAGCTTGATCGCCCTGTTGCGTTGAAGATTCTGCCTGCGCACCTGGTTGCCGACACCGACCGCGTGCGGCGATTCGTTGGAGAGGCGAAGGCTGCCTCGGCCTTGAACCACCCGCACATCATCACTATTTATGAGATCGGCGAGGTTGCAGCCGAGACCGTGGGCGAGAGCCAGCCTGAT
This sequence comes from Blastocatellia bacterium, assembly GCA_041483295.1. Classification (GTDB taxonomy): domain Bacteria; phylum Acidobacteriota; class Blastocatellia; order UBA7656; family UBA7656; genus DASYSA01. The sequence goes on from JBGPFL010000087.1 coordinate 5,317, forward strand.
GATCCGCCGGGCCTGGTCCACTACATTGCGATGGAGTACGTCAGCGGCGGGACGCTTTACCAGAAGATTCATCGCGAGAACATGGAGCTCAAGAAGCTGCTTGAATACCTCGCGCAGGTGGCGGACGGTCTCGCCAAGGCACACACTGCGGGCATCGTCCATCGCGACCTCAAGCCCGAGAACATCATGATCACAGAGGATGGCTACGCCAAGATCCTCGACTTCGGTCTGGCGAAGTTGGTTGAGCCCGGCGACCCCGGCGGCGCCACTGCGGATCCCGAAGAAGCCGCGACGGCTATGCTGGAAGGCACTCGGCCCGGTATGGTCATGGGCACCATCGGATATATGTCACCCGAGCAGGCACAGGGTAAGCCCGTCGATCAACGTTCCGACATTTTCTCCCTAGGGTGCATTCTCTACGAGGCGACGACACGGCAGAAGCCCTTCCAAGGCGATTCGGTGATCGATTCTCTTCACAGGATCGTTTACTCGCAGGCGGCGCCCATCCGCGACATCAACCCTGAAGCGCCCACCGAGCTTCAGCGCATCGTGCGCAAGTGCCTTGCTAAAGACCAGGGCGAACGATACCAGTCGACAAGGGACATCGCCATTGATCTGCGCGACCTCATCAAGGAATATGACTCGCAGCCAAGGCTCTCCAGCGCCTATTTTACTTCACCCTCAGACACTCAGATCCATCCATCGGTGACCGGTCCACATGCGGCTCAAGTCTCCGTGACCGGACCTCAGCCTATGGCCACCGCCTCAAATCCCGCAGTGTCCAGTGGTTCGATCTCTGCAATCATACCTGCGCCTGCGAGCAAGAGCCGCCGGATCGCGCTGGCCGGGGCCCTCGTTCTGTTTGTGGCTATCGCGATCATTGTGGGATACGCCGTACTCGCCCACAAAGTCGGCAGGCTTACGGCGCCGGCGTTTCAGAACACAGCCATCACGAAGCTTACGTCGACGGGCCGGGCAATTGGCGCGATGATCTCGCCGGACGGAAAGTACGTTGTGTACATACTGAGCGAGGCGGGCAAGCAGGGTCTCTGGATGCGACAGACCGCAACCTCCAGCAACGTTCAAGTGGTCCCTCCCGACGAGGGCGGCTTCATCGGCCTGACCTTCTCGCCGGATGGCGTCTATATGTATTTTGTGAAAGGCGACAAGGGTGCGACTATTCGCAGTCTCTACCAGGTCCCGGTTCTCGGAGGATCGCCCAGAAAGGTCATCGAGGACGTCGACAGCGCGATCACCTTCTCCCCCGATGGAAAGCGATTCGCATTTATCCGTGGGTCGAGGACCGAGAGCATCCTCATAATCGTCAACGCGGACGGGAGCAACGAGCAAAAACTGCTCACTTACAAAGTGCCGGACGTATTCCTGCAGCCGGCGTGGTCTCCCGATGGAAAGGTCATAGCGGCGTCGACGAGAAAGGTGAGTGGAGGATTTCGCAATGATTTGGTCGCGGTCCAGGTAGCGGATGGCAGCGAGAAAACGATCAACACGCAGAAGTGGCGCGGGATAGGCGATCTCGCATGGCTCCGAGACGGCAGCGCGGTTATGGTAAGCGCCGCGGATCAATCGCCCGCGTCACGCCAGCTACAGATATGGCTGCTTCCTTATCCATCCGGGCAGGCCAGGAGAATCACTAACGACCTCAATAACTATTCCGGCGTCAGCCTCTCAGGCGACTCCTCCTCGCTTGTGACTGTTCAGTCGGACACCGTAGCCACCCTCTGGGTCGCGCCCGGCGGGGACGCAACGCGCGCGCACCAGATCACATCGGGATCCGGCAGATACAATCAGCTCTCATTCACCCCCGACGGACGCCTGGTTTGCCTGTCCGATGCGAGCGGTGGCGCAGACGTCTGGCTTATGGACTCCGACGGGAAGAATCAAAAGCAGCTCACCTCGGATGCGGGCGTGAATGTCTTTCCCACGGTTTCCCCTGACGGCCGTTCAATCGTCTTTAACTCGAACCGGGGAGGGGATCCAGCGGTTTTCAATGTCTGGCGAATGGGTATAGACGGGAGCAACCCCCGCCAGATGACTCAAGGCGAAGGGGAATATTTTCCGGCGTATTCCGCTGACAACAAGTGGGTCATGTACACGCCAATTAGTACTGGAGGAACTCCAAGTCTGTGGAAGATACCCGTTGATGGGGGCGATCCGGTTGAAATCATCAATCGAGTTGCGCTGCGCCCGGCCGTCTCCCCCGATGGTAAATGGATTGCGTGTGGATCCACTGGCGACCAACCTAACTCAGGGTTTAAACTCGCCATCTTCCCGGCCGAGGGAGGCCAGGCAGTAAAACTTCTCGACATCCCTGCAAATCAGCAGGTTCAGCATCGCTGGTCGTCGGATGGCAAAGCGATCTTATACCTGGACGACAGAAACGGCGTCACGAACGTGTTCAGTCAGGCGCTCGATGGCGGCCCCCCGAAACAGTTGACGAACTTCACTACCGATAAGATCTTCAGCTTTGACTGGTCACGCGACGGAAAGCTGATTGCTTGCACGCGTGGGGTCGTTACGACAGACGTGATCTTGATCAAGGACCAGCAACGAGCCGACGCTAAGTAACAACCGGGGAAGCCGGCGCGTTCGGGTGCGTGCAAGCACCGGTCTCCGACCCCGCAATGGCTCGCTCAGTCCGGTGCCCTTTCCGCCGTTCCGATATGAGCGTTGTTTCCAAGTCCAGTGAGGAACAGCATTACCTCCCCTGGCCGCCCCAATCGAGATAATGGAACTCTACTCCTGCCTTCCTGAATCGAGTCGTGTGAGGAGATGGATCTTCATAGTCTGCTGCTACTGCTGTTGCCGGCTTGAAGAAAACAAGCGGAAGAGAGCAGAAACAGACGCAAAGCAGCGAGAGAGTAATTACAGTCCTTTCATGGAACCTCCGGAGTTAACGCCGTTCTGTTTCGACACGAAGCTAACATATTTCAGCTGTTCGATCCCAGCGGCCGAGATTGGGCCCCGTTCGACGGGTGTCTCGCTAAAGAAGCAGCGTGTGAGTGGCTGACTGTGACATAATTCCAGAACGATCTAAGCAAGACTCGGTGCGAAGGAGGCGGTACATGCCTGAACTAAGCCGAATCGGGATAGGAACCATAGTGTTTGTGATTGGCGCCGTCATATACATTGTGAACCTGGTGGCCAGTCTCTCCAGACGAGGGAAACCACTATCGATCGATGGGGTGGGAGTGATGGTGATCGGGATTGGGCTAGCGCTCTTGTTAAAATGGTAAGCAGTGGCGGGAAATTCGAAATGCGAAATGCGAAATGCGAAATGGTGGAGCGTCGCCCACATATCAATAGCGAGAATTGCACCGTGAGAATCGTCAAAAACTCTGGAGAGTTCCGAATTTCGCAATTCGCATTTCGCATTTCGCATTTCGCAATTCTGCTATCGCTTTGTGTAGCGCCTTCGGCAGGTAGGGAGTCAGTCGACGCGGCCGGCGACCCAACGCCCTACGGACCCCTGCCCTCGCAGCGCCAACTCCGATGGCACGAAATGGAGTTCTACGGCTTCATACATTTCACCACCAACACCTTCACCGACAAAGAGTGGGGTTACGGCGATGAGTCTCCCGCCGTCTTCAACCCCACTGACTTCGATGCTGAACAGATCGTCCGCGCGGCGCGCGATGCAGGGATGAAAGGCCTGATTCTGACCTGCAAGCACCACGACGGTTTCTGCCTCTGGCCATCGAAATACACCGAGCACTCGGTTAAGAACAGCACCTGGAAGGCAGGCCGCGGCGACGTGGTCAAGGAAATTTCCGATGCCTGCCGAAAATACGGACTCAAGTTCGGCGTCTACCTCTCGCCCTGGGATCGCAACCACAAAGACTATGGCAAACCGGAATACCTCACCTATTTCCGCAATCAACTGCGCGAGCTGCTCACGGAATACGGACCGATCTTCGAGGTCTTCCTCGACGGCGCGAACGGAGGTGATGGATATTACGGCGGCGAGAGAGAGACACGCAGAATCGATCGCGAAACGTACTACGGCTGGCCTATGACGTGGCAGATGATTCATGAACTTCAGTCCGAGGCGTGCATCTTCAGCGATGCCGGTCCCGATGTGCGCTGGGTGGGCAATGAACGGGGCATTGCTGGATATACTTGCTGGGCCACCTCCAATAGAGAGGAGTTCGTTCCAGGCAGAGCCGACGAAGCCCGCTTGAATCGTGGCGACCGTCCGGGCACGCACTGGGTTCCCCCCGAATGCGACGTCTCGATCCGGCCCGGCTGGTTCTACCATGCGGCGGAGGATGGCCGCGTCAGAACCGCGCAGAACCTGGTCGATCTCTACTACTCTTCGGTGGGCCGAGGTGGATCGCTGCTGCTCAATCTGCCGCCCGACCGCAGCGGCCGAATTCCGGCGCCCGACATGAAATCACTCCGCGAATTCCGCGCTATTCTCGACGCGACGTTTGCCAGAGATCTCGCGCGAAGCGCGAAGGCGAGCGCCAGCAACGTTCGCGGAAACGGGAGCGGAAGATTCTCCCCTCAGAACTTGCTTGATGGCCGGCGAGACACGTACTGGGCGACGGACGATGGAGTCAGGACCCCCGAATTGATTCTCGAGCTCGGCCGGGAGGTGACATTTAACGTAGTCCGAATTCGCGAGCATCTGCCGCTGGGCCAGCGAGTCGAAGCATTCGCGCTCGACCAATGGCAGGATGGCCAGTGGAAAGAATTTGCAAGTGGCACCAGCATCGGCAACTGTCGCCTCCTGCGCAGCAAGCCTCTTACGACCTCTAAGATTCGACTGCGAATCATGCAAGCATCCGTGTGCCCGGCACTCGCGGAACTTGGCCTGTTCGCCGAGCCTTAACAGAGGAAGAGGAAATGCGAAATTCGAAATGCGAAGTGCGAAATTCGAAATGTGAAAGCGGAAATTCGCATTTCGAATTTCGCATTTCGAATTTCGCACCCACCGTCCTTTTCGTCGTTCCTGGAGACATTCAGCGGCAGACCGGGGGATCCCTCTACGATCGGAAGCTGGCCGAGAG
>JBGPFL010000088.1:0-10322 GCA_041483295.1 Blastocatellia bacterium
CTGAGCGTCGTGTCGAGCAACAACGATTTGAACTTGGCCTTCATCAGGTTGACGCAGTCCTGATCTCCCCGGGCCTGGGCGGCGCAGTAGAGCTCGCTGAACTTTCGGTCTCGAGCATCGATGGTTGCCGGCGCGTCAAGATAACCCTTCTGCTTGAGGAAGGCCTTTATCTCTTCCCGGTTCTGCTCGTCCTTGCTGAGCTTCAGCCGCGGGTAACGAAAGTACTTCTGCTTTGGCGGAAACTTCTTCCACAGCTCCAGCAGCAACTCATCGTTTCTGGCCACATCTTCCAGGAAGTCCTGCGCAGTCCTCTTCCTTGCTTTCACCCGGCTGTAGGTCATGTTGCCGGCCAGGTTGCCGCTCTGCAGCCAGATTTCGAGGAGTCCGCGATCTATCAGCTTGCCGACCAGAAAATCGACCGTCGGGGGCATGTTGTTCTGCTTGAGCGTATTGAGCAGCTTTTCAAAGTTTTCGCGGGTGTTCTCCGATTCGCATGAGTTGTCTATATCGTCGTCGAAGTTGCTCTGACTTCGAATCATGCCGTTTATCGTGAGCGCCACCTCCAGGCCTTTGAGGGGCTTCTCATCCTCCTCGCCGTCAGCTCGAATGTGAGGCTTGAGGAGGGCCGCAATCTCGGGAATCCTCTTTAGATCCTCCTGACATTTGTTAACCGGCGCTTTGTCGGCCCTGGTGTCGAGGCTCCTGCAACCGGGTTGAGTCAACAGGACTGATGATAGCAAAAGCACTATTAGAGAGGGTTTCATCGTGGCTCGAACACCGAAAATCACGTTCTGCATAGGGACTGGTGATTCTAACGGCCGGCATATGGGCGCATCAAGCCAAACCGGGCATCGGGCTCCCTGAGGAAGGAGACAGGCGCTGAGAGACGGGCGCAATTAGAACTGGGACGAAACCTGAAGGGGCGGCCACGAATTACACGAATTACACGAATGACCACTAATAATTCGCGTAGATTCGTGGAATTCGTGTAATTCGTCGCCCGCCCCTTCAGGTCATTATCGAATTCGAACCAGCGCTGATGTTGCGCCGGAGGCCTTATCGGCGGCAGCCTGAAAGACTTCATCGGTCGTGATAGTCATCAGGCAATCGTGATGCGGACACAGGTGTATCTGTTCATCTCCTTCAAGCCTGAAGCACGGGCTGCACGGCAACTCGTGGCGAATGACTGTGTGCTCGTCACCAAGCGGCGCCGTTCGTCTTATGTCAGTCGGCCCATAGATAGCAACGACCGGCGTGCCGACCGCAACAGCTACGTGCATCAGGCCGCTGTCGTTGCAGATCAGCATGTCGCATTTCTCTATGAGAGCAGCCACCTGTTTAACCGTCGTCTTGCCGGCCGCGACCGTAACCCTCGAGCCCAGTCCCCTGGCCAGCCCTTCAATCATCTCTTTCTCGCCCGCCGATCCGAACAAGACAATCCGGGCCTCGAGCGTCTCCTCGAGTATCCGCTCGATTAGCTCCCGATATCGCTCAAGAGGCCACTGCTTCCAGCGCATCGTCGCGGACGTTCCAGGCTGCACCCCGATTATCGTCGGAGCGTCTTGCAAGGCGGATGCATTGAAGAACCGGCGCGCGAATTGGCGATCACCTTCGGCCAGATAGACAAAGGGTCGCGCCTGACTCTGAGATGTCCTCGCTGCCCCAGCCGCGGCAACCAGATCGAGATAGCGCTCGACCTCATGCTCGTCTTCGCGCATCGCCACCGGAATATTAAAGACGAAACTGAATCGGCTGAACCGGTGCGACCAACCCGGGCTGGTCACGTGTCCAACCCGCCAGGGAGATCCACTGGCTGCAACCAGCAACGCAAGTCTCCAGGAATGGCTGTGAAACTCATTGATGATCATGTCATAGCGAGTCTCGCGAATCTCCCTCGCGCGATTTACCCACGCTAACAGCCCATCCGAATATCTGAGGTTGTAGATGTTGTCAAACAATCCCGACCCCTCCAGAACCTCTTCGCATCCGGTGTCGTTGCCCACTTGAAGATCGATCCTTGCGTCGGGATAGCGCGCCCGCAACTCTCGGAGCGCCGGCGTGTACATTATGAAGTTTCCGAGCCCATGATAGGCGAAGACCAGAATGCGCCGAACTTCTCGATGACGCAACTCACTCGCAGGCAGACTCGGCAAACTCGACAGATAGACCTTCAGCACCGACTCAACCGGGGTCCGCGCTATTTCCTTGAGCAGTCGTTTGGCGCCCATAATCCTGTCGAACTCGGAATCTCGAGTCGCACGCCTCAGTCTTTTCTGACGTAGAAGGCGAAGACGGTTCCGTCATACCGCTGATAGTCCTCGCGCATCCATTCTCTGAAATCTTTGCCATGGTCGACCGCGCGCAGACGGCTCAGGGCCACAACCTTGGGCCGATCTGCCTTAAGCCGCGCGAACCAACCCTCGTATCCTCCCGGCTCAACCTTGTTCAAATACATGTCCTTTCCTCGATCGAGGAAGAAATACTTACTCGCGTTTGTCAGACCTGACAGGACCAGGACCTCCGTCTGACCATGTGTGAATATTTTGTCTCCCGGCTCCAACCGCTCGGTCAGTTCCTTCACACCTTCGTACTGGTCCTTCAACGTTGGGAACCCGCGGTGAAACGAGAAAGCATCTGCGACGCTGAACACAAACACCGCGGCCAGCGCAACCCCAAGGGCGGCATACTCAAAGGGCTTCGTCTTCACCGCTGGTTTGAGTCGCCGAACTGCGGCGAGCAGTCCCGCAGCCGCAAAGGAGAAGGCGACCGCAGCAAAGACTCCCACGAACGGCAGGAGGGGTATCAGATCCGCGCCTCCCTGAATGTCGATCATACAGAATACATAATAGACCAGCGGCGCTATCAAGATGGCGTGGCGCGGCGCAGTCTCCAGGCAGTACCTGATACCGTTACTTGCGCCAACCCAGACTTCCTTCGCGAGCGTGATCAGAAAGCCCACGGCCGCCACATAGAAGTAGATGCGCTCGTGCCGATAGGGTCTGCTGAGCAACTGGTTGAACCAGTAAAAGAAGCCGGAGAGCGGCCTCACTTCACGTGGGCCATAGACGGAGTAATTGAAATGAATCGTCCAGAGAAAAAAGTCTTTGAGCGCGCCTTCGATTCCGAGATAGACAACTAGAATCAGCAGCGGAATGGCCGCGCCCGCCAGCAATCTCACAACCTTGAGGTCACGCCAGGAGGTCAGGTAGCGTGAGAACGCGAGTCCCGCGGCTCCAACGAACAAAAGGCCCGGCTGCCAGCTCAACGCCGATAGCATGCCGTAGATGCCCGACTCAAATGGACGGTCCCGCTTGATGGCCCAAAGCGACATAAGCCCGAACAACACCATCGCCGTCTTGGGTTGAATACCGCAGTTCAACGTCGCAAAGGAGTTGAAGGTGAGCATTATCGTCGCCGCCAGTAAGGCAGTCAGGCGACTCGAAAAGTAGTCATCGGTGACAAGAAAGGTGAAGCCCACCGTCAACACAGCGAGGATAAAGTAGACCGACCGGATCGCGAGGACATCCTGCAGTCCAAACGGGCGCGTCGCCACAATCGCGGCGGCACCGATGTAGGCCGACAGCGGACTCTTGATATTCACGACGTCTCGGTACGGAACGCCCCCGCGCGCTATGACCTGGGCCATGTAATCCCAGTTTGCGCGATCGCCTCTCTCGGGCACGCTCCAAAACTCAAATTGCGAGTAGATCAGCGCCGCTACAGCCAGCGTCATCATGAACAAGGTTCGTCGGCCGAACCATTCCGTTCGCTTTTCAACCCTCTGCAGGCTGGGCTCTTCAGTTGTTGCCACACTCGCACTCATCGAGATCCTCTGTACGGCTTCAGGGTGCAATTAAAAACTGGGACGAGGAATCTGAAGGGGCGGAACCACGAACAGGAATTTCGAGTTTCGAGTTTCGAGTTTCGAATTTCCTGTTCGTCATCCGATGTACCCCAGGCTCTTGAGCCGCTCGATAACATCCGCATTATCCTCAGGCGAAAACTCCACTTCGCCTGACTTCATCGCCTTGCCTGCTGCCGTTAACGTAACAGCATTCGCGCCAAGGAAATCTGATTCGACCATCTCTGTGAGGACGCGCCCATCCATATCATCAGGCACTTCGCGGCCGAGCAAGTAAAGGATCGTCGGGGCGACATCGTAGATGCTCGCTTTCTTCAGATCGAACCCCCGTTTGACTGGCCCGCCCCGCGCGATCAAGACCCCATACATGCGATGGCATCCCGAGATGCCGAACGCATCTACCATGAACTTGTTTGACGTGAAGTCCGCATTTCCCAGCGGAAGATAACTCATATCGGCCGGCAATAGCGCGATGTCGGGCGCGTCGCCGACCCGCGGCCCGGAGTAGATCTCGTCGCGGCGATAGATGCTGCCGACCCAGGGGCCCCCGTTTGCAGGATCCTTCAAAGCGCGGAGTCCCTCCACTATTCGATCGCACACAGTCTCATACTCGCTCTCTTCAACGGCGCCGTTCGATTCGCGGCCTTTGAGATTCACATAGATCTGTCCGTAGTTACCCTTCGAGAACGCCTGCGTCCGGCTCCAGTCGACGTCGTTGAATGAGAGAAATGCGGTGCTGAGAAGTTTCGAGGCGCCGGGCTTCGAGCTTACTCCGCGTGATGGCCGCAGTCTCGCGAGCGGAATCTTCTTAACCATCTTGAACGCGGTTTCGGGAGTCAGGCCCAGCGAGAACATCGCTCGCTTGAGCCTTGTCAGGGCGTCTCGCTTGAGTTTGAGAAAGCCCTGTTGAAGCAGCCAGATGTTGAGCGAGCAATACTTGTGCGCCGGGCCGAAGCCATGGTCCGATGCAACCCATACCTGAGCCTCGGGGCCCGCCAGCTCGATCAGGCGGCCGACCGTTTCATCGACTCGATGAAAGTACTCGTAGACGCGCTCGCGATAGAGGCGCGCTTCTTCCTTCTTATGTCGAGGGTGAGACTCGTCGATGACATGCCACAGCTCGTGTTGGATTCGATCGGTGCCCCAGAAATACTGAAAGAACGCGTCCCACTCGTACTCGATCATCAGGAACTCGGCGACCTTAGCCTTGTACGCAAGTTCGTCGTTCAACTCATTCAACACGCCTTCCACGTTGCCATCGGCGTAGGTCTGAGACAGATGCAACCTGTACGGACCGAACCTCTGCTCAATCTCGGCAAGCAGAGCAGCAGGGTAGGTGTAGTCTCTCCGGCCCCGCGGGGTCATGAAGTCGGCAATCATCAAGCCGTTGACCGAGTGCGGAGGATAGGTGCATGGAAAGTTGTGAACGATCACGCGTTTTCCGGCATCGCCGAGCAAATCCCAAATGGCCCGGCCCTCCCTGTACGAGGCGTTGACTGCGAGTTCTCGTTTCGAGTTGCGGTCTCGCATGACAAATTCGAAGATGCCATGTTTGCCGGGATTCTTGCCGGTCATAAAAGAAGACCAGGCAACAGCCGTGATCGGGGGAAACGTCGTCTCGAGGTCAGCACGCGAGCCGTCTGCGATCAGCCTGGCGAGGTTGGGGAGATAGCCCTTCTCGATCAAACCATCCAGGACGTTGAAGGAGGCCCCGTCCAAACCGATGACTAGGAGTTCATTGCTCATATCGGGAAGCTCAAGCCAAGTTAAAGACTATACTTTGCCGTTGGTTCTTTTTCCAACCAGTCGCCTCGGTCAGGTGTGGGGCGGGTGCAATTGAAACTCGGACTAACTGCGAGGTCACACTCGCGACTCGTTCGCTCCACGTGACATACATCTCATTAACACCCAACTTCAGTTGGGTGAACTTGTGAGGCGAGTACTCCCTAACCGTTTCAACGGTTTTGTTGTTTCGAAGGGTGAAGGATCAGGCCGGAACGCTGACACCAAAGAGGGCCAAACCGTTGAAACGGTTCGCTGGGTCTGCCGAGTCGAGGCCACCTCACTGAAAGTGAGGTGTTAATGAGACGCGATATTCCCGCGACCTTGAGCTCCACTCTTAAGCCACATCGGTCCGAATCACGGAGAAGCCGCTGTTTGACAGCAACTCGACTGGCTGATTAGTATCCCCGTCTGACCTTTCACTCTGGGAGCAGCCCCATTGTCCAGCCCGATCAATCAGCCGGTCCACGCAGAGCGAATCGAAAAACCAGGAATAATTCCTTCGCTGGCAAGCTACGCGCTCCTGGGCGCGGGGGCGGTATTGCTCCTCGGCCTCATCGAGTTGGTGGATGTTAACATTCAACTCAGTCCCGTCTTCGAATCGTTCACCGAACGGTTGGTCCTCTCGACCTATCTCAGTATGAACCTGGCGGTGGGCGCAGTCATCGGTCTGATCGTCGGCATATCAGCACGCTCAGGATCGATTCTGAAACGCGGGGTCTGTGAACTGCTTCTGCGTGGACGCAAAGCCAACATAACGCTGCGGGCGGCCTCGTGGCTCCTCGTGTGCGGCTTGAGCGCTCTACTCTTGAATCAGCAGGCGCACGTGCGCGGCTACTCCAAAGGCCTCATTAGAGAACTGGAGAAGCTCGCGATCATAAGGCACCCGTTGCTTAACCACGAACGGGTCGCGTCGTACCTGCTTGTCGGCGGAATGGTAGCGGTTTGCTCGCTGGTCTGGATGATCGCCCGAACATCGAAATCCCTTAAGCGCCCGCTGAAGCCTCTGTGGCTGCTATGCCTGATCGGATTGATGGCAGCAGGCTACGGAATCGACTCTCGCGTTGAAGTCCAGCTCTACGAGCACTCGTTGCACCACTCAATGTTTCTTCTCAACCTCACCGTATCGATGGCCCTGGTTGCGTCGGTCTACTTGTCGTCGCCGCGCATCCGCAGTCACTTTGCCAGAGTGCGGGGAAGGAGAGCGTTGTTTGTAATCGCGTTGGCGATCCTGGCCGGCTCGCTCGTGTTTACTCTTCTCAAATTCGGCGACAACCAGAACCTGAAGACTCAGGTCTTCTTTCGCACGACGCAAGCGAAGCAGTACTTCAAGCTGGCCCAGTGGGCGCTGGATTTCGATCGCGACGGGTACTCATCGGTTCTCGGCGGGGGAGACGCTGATGATTCTCGAGCTGATATCAATCCGGGCAGGCCCGAGATTCTGGGCGATGGCCTCGACAATAATGGGATTGGCGGCGACCTGACGGCACATGATCTCGATGACTGGAAACGTGAGCGCGCCTCATTGCACATAACGGACCCCTCCGCGCAACGCCTGAATGTCATCTACATCTTCATTGACGCGCTGAGAGCCGATCACCTCGGAACATATGGCTATCCTCGCAACACCAGCCCTAACATCGACCGGCTGGCAGCCCGGTCTACGGTGTTTGAAAACGCGTTCACTCCGGCGCCGAACACGTTTGAAGCTCTGCCGAAGTTCATGCAGTCATCCCACTGGGACGGCCACTACCCGACCTGGACTGAAATGCTGGGCCGCAATGGTTACAGGAATCTGCTCTTCCCGCGGCGCGTAGCCACAGAGAAGCGACACATCAAGGGCATGAAGATCGTCCACCATTCGGGAGGCAAGGGACTAAACGCCACCATCGACGCAGCGATCGACGTGCTGGGGCGCACGCCACCCGATCGAGCCTTCTGCGCGTACCTGTACGCCACCGACCCGCACAGGCCCTATGTCAGGCACGATGACTTCAATTTCGGCGCCTCCACAACAGACGGCTACGATGGCGAGATTGCGTATACGGATTCGCTGTTTGGCAGGTTGTTTGACTGGCTCGAACAGAGCGGACGACTGAGCAACACAATGATCGTATTCATGGCCGATCACGGCGAGTCGCTGGGCGAGCGGGGCGTCTACAAGCATTCATCTCAGCTCTACAACGAACAGGAACACATTCCAATGATCATCTATTCTCCCGGGCTTGCTCCGCGGCGGGTGACGGACTACGTGAGCAGCATCGACCTGGGTACGACGATCTTGAGCGCGGTAGGGATTGAGCCTCCGAAGGAGTACGCCGGGGTGAGCCTGGGGCCTCTGATGCGCGGCGAGCCGTTCGCTCATCCTCCGGTCTATGCCGAGCAGACCTACAATCAGGATTCGCCATTCGTGCGACTCGATCAGAACGTCTTTCCTGAGAGCAAGAAATACATGGTCATCACTCAAGATGGGTATAAGCTTATCTACAACCGGAACTCTTATACCTTCGAGTTGTTCGACCTGAACCACGACAAACAGGAACTGCGCAATCTCTTCGACAGGCTTCCGCAAAAGGCTGAGGAGCTGAAGAGACTGCTTGGGCGATTCATCGACATTGTATCGGTGAGCAGGCCGTGGGACGCAGACGAGAGACAGTACATCTTCGGCAAGGCAGTTGATGAAGACGAGGAGATGTAGGAGTGATGCGTGATGCGTGATGCGTGATCCGCATCACGCATCACGCATCACGCATCCCAGCACTCACTTGTTTGAGGAAGCGGTTGGGTATATCGTATACGGGCTTACCCTGATAGCTCGCGACTGTAGAGGTGCGATATGAGAATCAAACCGAACGAGCGAGACCACATCGGCGCTATCCTGCGCGAAGAGATCGAGGAGGCTAGCCGCCGCATAGGCGAGCGCCTCAGCCAGTTCGAAGGGCGGCCCGGTTCACCCGAAGAGGACCTCCACGGCGTGCGCCAGTTCTATGGCGATCTCACGGACAAGGCGTGGACTGACAGTGATGAAGGAGCTCTGCGAGGGCTGGGCAGTCTCGGCGAAGACGAAATCAAGCGAATGATCTGCGAAGCCTATCGGCGATCTCCCCTACACCCAGTTCCAGGGTTCGCCTACCTGGTTAATCTCTTGAAGAAGGGAGAGACCGAACTTCGGGTCGATGAGCCACACTCACTCAGGAACCCGGACGCGGTCTCCGCAGTCGAGCGCGAGCGCCTCGCGAATCTTCTCCACAATGAATTGTCGGAGGCTGCATTCGAGATCGCTTCCAGACTTCAACTGAATGAAGTCAGGAGGGAGATCATTCGCGAACGACTCGATATCGCCGAGGGAAACATAGTAGGCAGGTTCACGCCTCTTGTGTGACAGAAGGCCGGGACGCCAGTGACAAGCGAGCGACGATCTCGTGACCGGCGCTTGACGTTGACGCTTTGCGAGCCTCAGTGTAACTTCACACCGGACGGATCAACAGAGCCTTGCACGGGACAGCAAACCTGGAGGAGAAAACCGCATGCCAGAAGAAGAAGCAAAAGACTACAGCTCGATAGGTCCACTCAATGCGACAGCCCAGAAGGAAGGCTTTAATCTGACGGGCTTGATCCTGCTCGACATGATTGTCGTCGTGGCGGCGATTTATATCATAGGTGCGATAGCGAACGCATTACTCTAGCGGCCCTTCCATTCGGACTCATAGTGGAAAGCCCCAGCGAAGAGACCTGGCTAATCGCGTCAAACAACTCAACTGCTTCGGCCAATCGACCGATCCGTTTCGGCCCCACCTGGTTTCGATTTGAGAAGTGATTCGGATTGCCGTTAGATAATGAGGGCCCGACGCTCCGACTAGAGTGAACTACTTCAACTATTTCACGGAGGTGGAAGAGGAGTTCGTGCGACGCCGGGGGAAGCCCCTGACGATCTCGTCTCTCGATTGGGCGCTCGTCGAGTCCTGGAAGAATGCCGGCATACCCCTTCACCTGGTGCTGCGGTCGATAAACGAAGCGTTCGACGCCTACGACAAACGCCCGCACAATCGCCGCAAGGTCAACACAATGTTCTACTGCGAGCAGGCAGTGGAGTCGAACTTCGCCGATTACCGCCTGGCACAGGTCGGAGGTACGCCGGGCGAGATTCCACAACTGTCGGCCCCCGAATCAACGCCTGAACTCTCCAGGAAGGAGCCTTCAGCGGCCTTCTCAAAATCGGAACTGCTCGATTTCATAGCTCGCTGCAGTCGAGATATTTCCGAAGCCGCGGCATCTGCGTCCGGGACGGTTGGGATAGAGGAGGCACTGACGCGCGCCCTTGCTCGGCTCTCGGAGATCGCACAGGAGATCGAGGCCAGTACCCGAGTTGACGCCGAAGCAGTCGAGCGCGACCTCGATAGCATCGACCGAATGATCCTTGAAACCTTAAAATCGGAATTGGGCGAGCACGTCGTCGCCGAGTTGCGCAAAGAGGCGAAATCGCAGTTGCGCTCCTACAAGAAAAACATGGAGAAGGAGATCTTCGACCAGACTGTCGAGAACTTCGCTGCCCGCCGCCTGCGAGAGACGAGTCACGTACCACGCTTGAGCCTGGTCTATATTTGAGGGAGAGTGGGGGGGTGGGCGTGGCCCCGACACGCCGCCTCCCCAGCGCCCGGACGCCCCCCCCCCCCCCCCC
>JBGPFL010000089.1:0-10238 GCA_041483295.1 Blastocatellia bacterium
AATCTCCTGAATGATCTCCCTTAGCTCCTCGAACGTCACCGGCTGCCTCTTTTCCATTGAATCTTTGGCCTGTTGCGCCCCGGCAGCCCAAGTGCTGAAGAGAAACGTGAAGACAAGCCCTGAACTGATCAAGCCAGGGCTCTTCAACAGCATTCGCGCGCCGCAGCGCAGGTCTTGCCAAAGGTCTGCGATCATATTGCCCTTCCGATTGGTTCCGAGAATGACTGGTTCTGGTGTAGTCTGCTGCTCGCGACGTCGGGATCGGCCGCGCTAAGGCATGGGGTGTCGAACGCTTTGAACGGAGCGATGCTGATCACTCCTCCGTTGGCCCCGGAGATTTGGCGGCCGGCTTGCCCTGAGCTACAGCCCGAGTGGATGGCTCCTGCCAAGACGAGAGGCCCCATCAAAAGGTGTTGAATCAAACCTTTCATCTCAACGCCTCCTCATATTAGTGACCATTGAGTCAGTTGCAACGTACAACGGACGAATGAGTCATTCTTCTCGCAGGGCCGCCATCGGATCCACCTTTGTAGCCCGCCGCGCCGCGATCAGCATCGCGGCGAGCGCCACACCAGCTAACAAAACTGTCGCAATGGCATAGGTGATAGGATCCCGGATGTTCATGTGTCTCAGGGGTTCGAGAGATGCCACCGCGAAAAACGTAGTTATCGTGACCGAGAGTCCCAGCAGCAAACCTACCGCCACCGGGCGACTACTCGGCCCCAGGATAGCTCCGTAGACGTCTTTCTTCCCGGCGCCGAGCGCAATGCGAATGCCGATCTCTTTGGTACGCTGGCTGACGGCAAAGGTGACCACGCCGTAGATGCCAATGACCGCGAGGATAACTGCCATCCCGCAGAGGAAGACGACGAGTCGTGTGTTTCTTCCGAGATTCTCCATCCGCTCCTCCCGCAGCGACTGAATCGTCCCCGCCGTGACCGAGAGTTCGGGATCCATCTCGCGGATGGCGGCAGGGACAACGCGCCCAAGCCCTGTACCGTCGCCCGAAAAACGCACATACGGGTGTGCCGGGCTATTCGGGTTCCACGGCAGATAGAGCATGGGGTCAACCGGCCCTCCCAGTCTCACGATCGAGACGTCGCGGGCAACGCCCACGGCCCTTGAGAGCAGCAGCGTCGTCACGTTCACACATACAATCAGCACAAAGATCATGAGAACTCCCAGGATCACAGCCAAACCCAGGATGATTGTGTCGCGCCATTCTGGCTGCTGGATCCACGAGCCATCGGTGACGGTGAGCGTGGTCATTCGGTTCGGGTGCAGACTATCCTGCTGGCTGGCGATCAGCCGGAGTTCCGCCGCGGCATCGTTGTGCGAGAAGCCGGGGTTCAAGCGGCCTGCCACGTCCAACCACGCGGCCTCGCCGGGTCTGAGCAAGTTGTCGCCACCCTTGAGGTAGGTCTCAAGCGTGTACGGGAACCAAGCTCGCGCTCCATTGACCATGCCCGCGAACTTCGCCGGTGTCACACCGACGACGGTCACGGGCTGGTTGTTGAAGTGCACGACCTTGCCGACGATCTGCGGGTCAGCCGCCAACCG
Source organism: Blastocatellia bacterium (assembly GCA_041483295.1). GTDB lineage: Bacteria > Acidobacteriota > Blastocatellia > UBA7656 > UBA7656 > DASYSA01. The sequence goes on from JBGPFL010000089.1 coordinate 1,561, forward strand.
GCTGCGCCACAATTGTTCGCTTAGCACGACCACCGGGTTGGCGGCGGAGCAATCTTCCGCCTGGAGCAACCGGCCAATCAGCGGCTGCTCCAGATCGAAGACCGAGAAGAAATTGGATGTCACCAGACGGGCGCGCACTTCGGCCTGGTCCTCGTGGCCGAAGAGCGGATCGAACTGCGCCGACGCCGCCAGGTTGCTGAGCGATTTGGCCCGGTCACGAAAAGCGATGTAATCCTCCAGGGTCGTCGCCCCGGGGTGGCTCGGGCGCAGGGGGTCTCCGGTGTAAGCGGAATAGACTACCAGGTAGGAACTGAAGTCTTTATCCACCTGGGGTCGAAGGAATTCAGCGTTGCAAAAGGCAAAGGCTCCGGCGCTGATACCGATGCCCAACGTGAGCGTCGCAATGACGGCGATAGACAACGCAGCGTGCTTGCGCAGGCTGCGCGCCGCGTAGCGTAAATCTTGCCATAGGTCTGCGATCATATTGCTTCTCCCAGCTCCTAAAACTACGGGTTCATTCTTGACTGACCGCTCGACTCGGCGCAGTTCCCGCGCCAGCAAATCGCTTTCGCTCAGCTCCGCAAGCGCCGAGCGATAAGCGTCGTCTTCGTCGGCGCCACCGGAGCGTAACTCTGAGTAGCGATCGTCGAGATGCTGGGCCAGCTCCTCGACGATCTCCGCCTCGCGCGTCGGCTCGAGCTTGAGGTCCCCCAGCCGCCGTTTGATTTCATCTTCCCATTCAGGCACGTTGGCTCCATCAGTTTTGTGCGATGGCGGTTTCAAGAGGGTCGGATCATTCGTGGCGCAAGGCCACCAGGGGATCGACAGTTGAAGCCCGCCGCGCCGGCAGATAAATCGCCGCCAGCGCTACTGCCCCCAGAAGCAGCGAAACGCTCAAGTAGGCGATTGGGTCAAACGGACTGAGACCAAACAACAGGGCCGAAAGGACGCGAGAGATGGCCGCCCCGGCCGCAACACCCAGAGCGGCGCCGATTGCTACCAGACGCAGGCCCTGGCCGAGAACCATCCGCAGCACATCCCCTCGAGCCGCGCCCAGTGCCATGCGAATGCCAATCTCGCGTGTACGCTGGCTGACCGAAGAGGTCATCACGCCGTAGATTCCAACGGCGGCAAGGAGCAGGGCGAGAAGCCCGAGTACCACCGCCAGGTCAGAGGCGGCGCGCGTCTCCGTTACGCGTCGCGAGAGGGCAATGTTTTCTTCCAGAGAGTTTATCCACAGCCTGACAGTCGGCTCCATCGCTCGCGCCGTCGCCCGCGCGAGCGGCCTCATCTCCCTGGCGTCGTCGGAGGTTCGAACCAACAGGCTGAGGTCCGTCCAATTGCTTTGGATCATCGGCACGTACAAGAAGACTGGAGGGACCTCGCCCGGACGGGCGGTCTGTGCGTCTCGCGCCACACCTATCACTTGAGCGGAGGGAAAGGCCGCCGTAGCCGACTTGAGATCACTCGCGCTCTGCTCAATTCGCACGCTGTGTCCGAGTGGTTCCTCGTTGGGCCACAAGTTCTGCGCCGCAGACTCGCTTACCACAAAGACTGGTGCCCGGGTTCGTATCTCGTCCTCGGAAAACCCACGACCGCGAACTATCGGGATACCAACTGTCTCGAAGAAGTTGTGCGAGACTTCGGTGTAAGGGATTCGGTCGAGCCGCCCGTCCGGCGCCTCGCCTTCTCCCGGCAAGGTAATCGTCGCGTGTCCAATTCCGAATTGGGGAGTATCGCTCAAGCTGATCGATTGCACTCCAGGTAAGGCGGTAAGACGAGCCACCAGTTCCTGGTGGAATCGCTCAGCCCGGGGTTCGTCATAGCCGCTCAATTCCAGGCTGTAACCGACGACGAGGACTCTGCTCGCCTCAAAACCAGGATCACTCTTCAACGCACGAACAAGTCCGCGCAGCAAGAGGCCGGCTGGAATCAACAACACCAGACAGAGCGCGACCTGTGCTACCACCAGCCCGTTGCGCAGCCGCGACCGAGTCAAGCGCCTGCCGAAGGAGGTCCCTTCGTCTTTGATCGTTGCGACCAGGTCGGTGCGCGTGGCGCGCAGGGCGGGGGCTAGACCGAACGCGATCCCGCTGAACAGCGCCAACAGAAATGTGTAGGCCAGGACTCGCAAGTCCGGGCTGAAATTGAGAGCCAGCGTCTCCGGATCGGGCCCTCCGTACCGGGAGATCAGCGCACCCTTCAGAAAGCCTATACTCCACCAGGACAGGAGCAGTCCCGAGGCGCCACCGAGGCCGGCCAGCAGCAAGCTCTCCGTCAACAACTGCCGGACTACACGCCCGCGGCTCGCCCCGAGGCAGAGTCGCACTCCGATCTCCTTCTGCCGGCCTGCGGCCCGCGCGAGCATAAGGTTGGCTATGTTGGAACAGGCGATGAGCAGCACCAGCCCGGTGGCCGCCAGGACGAGGACCATAAGCTGCCAAGTGTTCTCGTCTTCGCCTGCCAGCGGGATCACGCGGACTACATCTTTTGGGTCAACCTCCGGGTAGGCGTTGGCAAACTGAGTTTGCAGCACCGTCGTCTCCGCGCGAGACTCCTCGAAAGTCCGCCCGAGTTTGAGGCGACCGGCCAGGTTGAGCCACCGGAAGCTGCGGGCGCCGAACGAATCCTGTTCGCTGTAGTGCCTTTCGTACACGGAGGGCATCGACGCTCGCATCATCAAGGGCACCCAGATCGCGGGCATCTGGAGGTTGAGACCGACAAAACCGGGATCTGTCACCCCGATTACCGTGAAGGGTTTGCCGGTCAGCAATAGCGATCGGCCGATGATGTTCGGATCCGCGCCGAACCGCTTCTGCCAGAAGGGGTGGCTCAAGACCACGACCGGGTCCTTGCCCGGAACGCGGTTCTCTTCGGGCGTGAAAGTGCGACCCAGGATGGCGCCGCCACCGAGGACGGAGAAGAAGTTGTCGGAGACGAACTCTCCCGTTATCTCCTCCGAGCCTTCCGAGGCGGCGTTGACCCCGAGGAGAAACTTCTCCTGAGAACGGACGATCAGGTCGGAGAGGATCTGTGTATGGTCGCGCAGGTAAAGGTAGTTTGGGTACGAGAAGCCCCACCCCTGGTTAGCACCTCGATAGTTCAGCTCAACTACTGTGTCGGGATCCTTGACCGGAAATGGACGCAACTGAGACTCGAACCCTGTGAAGATGGCGGTGTTGACGCCGATGCCCAGGGCAAGGGTGAGCACTACCACCGTGGTGAAGGACGGATGCTTGCGCAGCATGCGAACTGCATAGCGGAGGTCCTGCCACAGATCTGCAAGCATGTGCCTCCTCCTGGCCCCCAAAGGTACGGGCTCAGCGGTCACCGGACGTTCGACTCGCCGGAGTTCCCGCGCCAGCAGAGTGCTGTCGTTCAACTCGGCGAACGCTGCGCGATAGGCTTCCGCATCTGAGGCGCCACCAACGCGGAGTTCTTCGTAGCGATCATCCAGGTGCTGTGCCAACTCCTCGACAATCTCGGCCTCGCGTGTCGGCTCAAGCTTCAAGCTGGCCAGCCGGTGTCCGATCTCTTCCTTCCACTCAGGCATGTTCGGCTCCGGTGATGCGATTGATCGCCGCCACAAACGCTTCCCAGGTGTTGCGCTGCGCTGCGAGGATCTTCCTGCCCGCGGCCGTCAGTTTGTAGTAGCGTCGCCGCCGTTGTCCCGCCTTCTCCACCCAGCGCCCCTGAATCCAGCCGCGCTTCTCCAGGCGGTACAGCAGCGGGTAGAGCGACGCGACGTGAAAGCTCAAGGCGCCTTGTGAGCGCGACTCGATCAGTTTGCTGATGTCGTACCCGTGCCGAGGCCGGTTCTCGATCAGCGACAGGATCAGCAGCTCAGCGCTGCCCTTCTTGAGTTCGCGGTCAATCATTCGTGATTTCATATATGGTATAGCCATACATAATCTAAACATACGTTCTCAGTCAAGCGGAGTTTCGTCGATGACGCATTTTTTTCTTGCCGTGATCCGGACTGGGCGTGATGCTGAAAACCAGGCTCGCCACAAAGACACGAAGAATCGAAGCTGCACTAAGAATATGCGCCACCGGCGTACAGCCTTCGTGCCGCAATGTCTTAGTTGCGGAGAGAGTCTTGTCCAGGGGCCGCGAGAGAGGTGCTGCTGGTACGAAGGACAAATAACAGATCACCCATGACACCGACTGCATGCCTTTGCCGCTGGGCTGGATGGCGAATACAATCAACCTGCTCGAGTCGCCCCGAAAGTCGAAGTCCATGAGCACCGAAGCAATTAGTCATTACGAATTTGTGTCACAGTTGCCCGCCGATACAGTCATCACCTTTCACGGCGTAAGCTGGGAAGAGTATGAGGAGTTGCTGGATCGGGTCGGCGAAGCGAGTGGGCTGCGCATCAGTTATGACAGCGGAACGTTGACGGCTACGACTCTCTCATCTGGGCACGAGGGCTACACCCGATTCTTGGAGAGTCTGGTGACTGTCATCCGCCTCAGACTGCGCATCAACATTCGATCATTCGGCTCAGCCACGATGAGGAAGAGGAGCAAGCGCAAAGGCAACGAGCCGGACGCCTGCTTCTACGTGCAAACGGCGGCTGCGCTCGGCAATAGAATGGATATCGACTTCGCCGTCGATCCGCCGCCCGATATTGCTGTGGAAATCGACGTGCATCATGATTTTCTTTCGAAGTTCTCCATTTACGCCGGGCTCGAGGTCCCTGAAATCTGGCGCTACGACGGGGAGCAACTCGTGATCTTCCATCTTCAGGAGGATCAGTATGTCGCTCAGGAGGCTAGCCGCGCGTTTCCGATTTTGACTGCCCATCTCCTCACAGAGTTCCTTACGCGTCTTCGCGAAGAAGGCGAGTCTTCATCCATTCTCGCATTCGATGAATGGCTCTCGTCTCGGCAGTCATAGTTCAGGATCACTCAGATCTGAGCGCTATCATTGGATCGACCTTCGCCGCGCGCTATGCGGGTCCGTTCCTCGTCCCGCCTCTAAGACGGCGCTGAAGGCTTTGGATGCACGAGTGCGTCGACTTGACTCTAAGAAGTCACGGACTACGGACAACTGACAAATCGTTCATTCGTATCTCAGCGCAATTGTCGGGTCAAGCTTGAGCGCTCGCCGCGCGGGAATGTAGCACGCTAACATCGCAACGGTCACGGATATCAAAGGCGCGCTGATGAAGATCAAGGTGTCCGTCGCGCTTACTCCGTACAACAGATTCGCGATCAAGCGAGAAAGAACGAATGCAGCCAACAGACCAACTCCCACGCCCAGCAGTGTGAGGAGGCCGACTTGCCCAAGCATCAACCTCAATATGTCGCCCTGTTTTGCGCCCAGCGCCATGCGTATCCCGATCTCATTTGTGCGTTGAGTAACTATGTACGACATCACGCCGTAGATGCCCACCGCCGCAATGATCAGAGCGAGCGCCGCAAGCGTGCCCAGAAGAGTCATGCTGACTTTTCTGAGTGACACAGACTCGGCAGCGAGTTGTTCGAGGCTCAATACCTTGAAAAGCGGTTGGTCACTGTCTACTGACCAGATCTGCCGGCGAACTGCCGATGCCAGGCTCATTGGGTCTGTGGAAGTGCGAATCGTGAATGCCATGAGGGGGAAGGTAACTTGAGCGAACGGGCGAAAGATGTCCGAGTGCGTCTCCTTCTCGAGCCCAAATGACTTGATGTCGTTGATCACCCCGACGACTTCCCACCACTCGGGTTGATTCGTATCTCCCAGGTTAAGAAGCTTGCCCACAGCACTTTCACCCGACCACAGCTTCCGTGAAAGAGTCTCGTTGACGATCAATACTTTCTTGGCGCCGTCGCGGTCCTGATCGGTGAAATCGCGCCCTTCGATGAAGCGGACACCCATCGAGGGAAAATAGCCAGGCGTGGCAATCCGACTGTCTGCTTCCGGTTCCTCTCCCGGATTGGGCAGAGGCTGACCCTGAGCTGCATAGGACGTTGTTCCCCAGAAGCCCGAGAGCGGCAGGAAATTCGTGACCCCCGCGGATTTCACGCCGGGCAGCGCCTCGATCCTCTGAAGCGACTCGCTGACAAACTGTAGACGCTTTGCAGGCTCTGAGTATGTCTTTTGTGGCAGAATCACCTGCACAGTCAAAACATTCTCCGGGTTGAAACCGAAATCGCTTTGCTGCAATCGCGCGAAGCTCTTGAGCAACAATCCGGCGCCGATCAACAGCATCAACGAGAGAGCGATTTCGGATACGACCAAAGCATTTCGCCAGCGACTGCTGCCGCCGATGGTCGTTCGACCAGATTCTTTCAGGGCAAGATTGATGTCGGCTTTTGACGCTTGAAGAGCAGGCACGATCCCAAATATCAGGCCCGTCACGAGGGAAGCTGTCAGAGTGAACAGCAGAACCCTCCAATCGACCGGGATCGATTCGACCTTTGGAATGCTGAGATTTTCAATGCTGTTCGGAAACATCTGTAGCATCGGACCCATGCTCCAGATGGCAAGCAGCAGCCCCACCGCTCCGCCGATCGATGAAAGCAAAACGCTCTCTGTCAGAAATTGTCTGAGCAGCCCCAGTCGATTCGCGCCCAGGGCAGTGCGAATGGCGATCTCTCTTTGCCTGACGGCGGCGCGCGCCAACAGGAGATTGGCAACGTTTGCGCAAGCGATCAGCAGAACAAAGGCAACCGATCCGAGAAGCAGAAGCAAAGCGGGACGCACATCGCCAACCTGCTCGTCGCGCAATGAAACAATCTTGACACCCTGATTGGCATTCGTATCCGGATGATCCTGGGCGATTCGGCCTGCAAGAGCGGCCATCTCTGTTCTGGCCCGTTCAATTGTGACATTTGATTTCAAGCGGGCAAGGACGCGGCACACTCTCGCCTGGCGGCTGTTTGCCAGGTTCGCTGGAAGAGCAAGCGGTGTCCAGAGCTCTGCAATGCCTCCGGGATGGCGAAAGCCGGGCGGCATCACACCGATGATCTCGTATTGATTCCCGCTCAGAGTAAGGCTCTTACCCAGTGCCTCCGGGTTGCCATTGAAGAGGCGGATCCACAGACGATGACTCAGTACGACAACGCGGTCTGAACCGGCCTTGTCTTCTTCAGGGGTGAATGTGCGGCCAAGCAGGGGATGTACGCCGGCAACCTGAAAGAAGTCGGAGGCGAAGCGATAGCCAACAATGAACTCAGGATCGCCCATTCCTGTGAGGTTATACTGCGCATCTCTTGAAGCGGCCATTTGGTCGAAGACTGTGTTCTGCTCTTTCCAATCATTGAAGTCAGCTGATGAAACAGGGAAGGCGTCCATGGCTTTTGCCGGGAGCGAACTCCAGACCATCACAAGTCTGTCGGGCTCCCCATACGGCATAGCTTGCAACAGCACTGCATTGACGACGCTGAAGATCGCCGTATTCGCGCCGATGCCCAGCGCCAGCGCGAAAACAGCGACTGCTGTGAATCCGGGATGGTTTTTCAACATCCGAAATCCATAGTGAATGTCTCGCCAGAGTGTTCGCATAGCTAATCTCCTATTCAGATCTGAGAGGCCTCTGAAAAAAAATCATTCGCATCTCAGCGCCACCATCGGATCAACCTTCGCCGCCCGACGCGCCGGAACGTAGCATGCCGCAAGCGCCACGCCAGTGAGCAGCATGGCGATCAAGGCGTAAGTCAGCGGATCAGTCGCACTCACGCCGTACAACAAACCCTCCATCAATCGTGCAAGGCAGAAGGCGGCCGCCGATCCAATCGTCACCCCGGCGAGCACGAGCAACATCCCTTGCCCGACAATGAGCTTGAACACATCGCGGCGCTCGGCTCCCAGGGCCACCCGAATTCCAATTTCGTGCGTGCGCTGGCTCACCGCATATGCCATGACTCCGTAGATTCCAACTGCCGCCAGGATCAAGGCAAGCGCGGCAAAGAGTCCGAGCAGGAACATTGAGAATCGTCGCCTCGCGAGGAAATCAGCCAATCGCTCTTCCATCCTGGTAACGCCGTAAACAGGCAGATCAGGATCCGTTGCCCTTATCTCGCTAGTGACTGTGCTACTGATAAGCGACAGGGCAATCTCGGAGACTACAAGGGTATTTCGTATGCGCCGCCCGCGAGAGCCGCTCGTAGAACTGCGCCCACTCTCTTTGAGCGTTTCATTCAAATCTACCCGCGAAAACTTCAGAGCCGGGGCAAGACCGAATATGACCCCTGTCAGAACAGAGATGATAAGTGTGAAGGCGAGCACTTGATTGTTTATCCCGATCTCGGCAACGCGCGGGAGGTTGGCGGGGCCGAGAGCGCGGAGAGCGTCCACGCCCCACACGGCGACCAATAATCCTAATCCGCCGCCGATTATAGCCAACAGCAAACTCTCCGTGAGAAGCTGGCGAATCAAGCGACGGCGGCCGGCGCCCACAGCCGTGCGAACGGCGAACTCTTTTTGGCGCCCAGCCGCACGCGCAAGCAAAAGGTTGGCGACGTTGGCGCACGCGATTAACAAGACGAAGACTACCGAACCGAGCAACACGAGAAGCGCAAGGCGAATGTTGCCGACGACCTGTTCGAGCAACGGGATTACGCTGATCCTGAAGCCGCTGTTGGCTGGATAATTACCCGGGTGTTGCTGCTGAAGACGGCCGGCTATTGTGTCAAGCTCTGCTTGCGCCTGCACAACCGTCACTCCAGGTTTCAATCGCGCCCAGACATTG
>JBGPFL010000090.1:0-10149 GCA_041483295.1 Blastocatellia bacterium
CCTCCGTGGGCGCCCCTCCTCGATAACAAAGCGATGGAGCAAGCAGGGGCGCCCACGGAGGGACGCCCGTACAAGCTTTACTGCTCACCGTCGTAGACCACAACGTCCTCGCGCATGCTCAGCAATTCGAAGATCGTAAGGACCTCTCGGTCGGTTCGCCTTGCCGAGTTTCTTTCCTCGAGTCGCCGCTTCCGTATCTTCGGCAGTCGCTTCAACGCCGCGAAGGCTGAAGCAATGAAACCAGGGTTCAATCTGAGCGGGGCCGTCATCGCCAGCAGCACCACCCAGGCGATGTGTGAAGCCATGAGCCCGCGGTCCTGCAGATGGATCCAGTGATAGGCCAATCGGTTTCGCTGCTCAACCAGGCGGACCGAACGGCGTTTGAGCTTGCCGATCGTGGATGACAGGCTGTGGCGCGTTGTGGATCGAGGTTCGTAGAGAACCGTGAAGCCGCGCTTCCACGCGCGATAGCTTAACTCGACGTCCTCCCAGTAGAAGGGAGACAGCAAGGGTTCGAACCCGCCGATCTCCCGGAATTTCAGGCGGTCAAACATAGCGGAGCCGCCCCCTGCGAACATCGAATAGAGTGGCCCGGCCTCGGCGTCTGTGCCGGCGGGGACATAACTTTGATGAACGCGAATGAAGCCGCGCGAAAACCCACCCACTTTGCCGGTGCCGCACTCTCTACCGGTAGACAAGTCAAAGACGCGGCAGTGCGCGGCAAAGACCGACGGCTCAGCGAAGTTCTCAACGAGTGGCGCGATTGCGTCCTCGCCGACTTCCACGTCATTGTTAACCAGGAAGACCAGAGGCTGAGTCGCCGCCGCGAACCCGCGGTTACAGGTTTCGCCGAAGCCGAGGTTCACCTCGTTTCTAACAAGCTCGAGCTTGAGGGCGGGCGCGGCGTTGCCTGCCGATTGGGTGTTCACGGCGTCTCTAGCGGGAGCGTCCGCCTTCTCAGATTCGCGGCGCGCCGACTCTATGAAGGCGTTCTCCATTAGCCAGCTCGGAGTCTGGTCGGTGCTACCGTCGTCCACGACGATGACTTCAACCGATGCGCCCGAGATCTCATGGTAGCGGTTCCCGGCTGCCAGCACAGATGGTAGGAAGCGGGCGAGCAAAGCAATACCGTTCCATGTGGGGACCACAATGCTCACACCGGGTTTCATTTTTTGTTCGGTTGCGGTCAACTATGGCGATGAAAGGTGGCGTTAGTGGGGTTTGCCTTTCGGTCGAGGTCTCGCAGACTGTCGTGGCTTCCAATTGCGACCAGGAAGTCCATCTCCTCGATTACGGTGTCGGCCGACGGATTGAAGAGCATCTCGCCGCTCGCCCTCTTGATGGCGATGACGATCACGTCAAGATCCGAGCGAATGCCGGTGTCCCTGAGTGCTCGATTGATCACTGGCGATCCGGCCCTGATCTCGACCTGATCGATCTCCAGTCCGAGATGTTCGGTCATCGTCGCCAGTTCCATGAAATCGGCTACCGCCGGCCTGAGCAGCATTGTAGCCATCTGATGCGAGCCGGTGATGGAAGGGGAAACAACCTTGTTAGCTCCCGCCTTCAGAAGGCGCTGGACAGCGCTTTCGTCGTTGGCGCGGGAGACAATGAAGATCTCTTTGTTGACGTCGCGGGCGGTGAGCGTGACGTACAGGTTGTCCGGGTCGGACGACACAGCGCACACCAACCCGCGTGCCCGCTCGATGCCTGCCGCGCGCAGTACGTCATCGCTCGTGGCGTCGCCCATCAAAACCAGGTGCCCTCGCGATAGCAGGCGGTCGGCAATTGTCTCGTCACTCTCGATGACCACGAAGTCGTGGCTTCGTCGAGAGATCTCGTCAATGACCCTGGAGCCGATGCGCCCGGCCCCACAAACGATGAAGTGTCCCTCGAGCTTGTTTATGTCCTTGAACATCTTCCGCTTTCCGAAGGTGGAAATCAGCTCGAACTGTACCACGGCCTGCGCGGCAGCGGAAAGAGCGTAGCCAATCGTGCTCACCCCGGTCACTATCAACACGGCCATGAAGTAACGCGCCTCTTCTGTTATGCCCGGAGGCTCGCTGAACCCGACGGTTGTGATCGTTAGCAGCGTGAAATAGAAACAGTCAAACCAGGGGAGGTGAAGGATGAGTTTAAGTCCTACCGTACCAAATGCTATCAATACAAGAACGGCGCTGATCGCTAGTCGGAATTTTCTCTTGGGCGACATATTTCGAGAGAGGATGTTATCGGAGGAAGGCTGAAGGGGCAAGAATCGCGAGGGGAGAATGGAGAACGCCGAGAGAAGGACCTCAGTTGACAACCAATCCCTGCCGCCCGAGCCTGATTTCAGCTCACTTAAGAAAATAAGGGGGCGACCGGCGCCCCCTCTCTTTTGAAGAATGAAAAAGTGAAGTGTTATGCAATCACGAACCGCTCGCTAAGCCGGAGAGGAAGGCGGGTCGCCCAGTCATCACTCTGGTGCCCGGCCGCAGTAGTTTGAAGGGACGAGACTCTGATTTCTCAACCGTCACCGTGACTGTTTGCTCGGTGCGATTGCGCACGATGGTGAGCGCGATGGTGCCCTCTTGCTTCTTGGAGATCGCCTGAAGAAGCGCTGACACGCCATCAATCGTTTGCCCATCGACCGCGGTTATGACGTCGCCTGCCTTGAGTCCTGCTTTGGCGGCAGCGCTATTCTCGGTCACCTCTGACACCAGCACGCCGTGACCGCTCTTGACTCCGAAGAATTCAGCAAGTTGATCGGTCAACGACTCGACTCCGATTCCCAGCCGGCTGCCGCGATAGAACATGAACCTGCCCGGCGCGACAAAATTGAAGTCGCCGTAGCCCTGTGTGAGGTTCTTCCCTGCCCTCTCCAAACTCTTCTGATAATATTTCAACGCCTCCTGGTTGCGCTTCAGCGACTCTTCGGACTGCGCCAGGTTTTGCCTGAACAAGCCATCATCGACGTGTGCCCAGCCGATCTCAGGAGAGCGCTTCGTCAGAGTAGCCTGAATAGTTTGATGACTCCCACCGCGAATTGTCTCGAACTGCACGTTTCGCCCTGCCGGCGTTTCAGCCAACAGACGCTGCAACTCGCGAACCGTGTCCACTCGGCGACCGTTGAACGAGACGATAACATCGTTCTCCTTGAGCCCGGCCTTTTCGGCGGGACTCCCCTCGACAACCTTCATCACGATTGCGCCGCGCTCATCTGACAGCTTGAGTTCCCTGGCTCGATCGGCAGTGACCTCTTCCAGATAAACCCCCAAATAGCTTTCCGACCCTATAACGTTCGAGAGGTCAAAAACCCGCTGGGAGGCGGTCTCAAGCTCCTTCTCTTTCTGCTTGTCCTCTTTCTGCTTGTCGGTCTGCTCGGACTTGCCCTTGTCTTTGTCCTTGTCCTTCTGGTCATCGGCAAGACTTGCCGAGCCGAGAGCCAGGGCGGTGACGATGCCCAGGGTGCCGACGAGGGAGAGACCCAAATAGCTACGTTTTGACATGCCTGTCCTCCTGATTGGTGAGATCCGGTTGCCTTCAGGTTTCAGCACGCTTGCGGCGGCGAAAAGTTCCAAAATCTGCGCGGTATGTTTCCAGCCGATATCGAGTCCAGCCCGCTGGAACTCGAACCCCCTCATCTGTGCGGGCTGTTCCCGCTTCGGGTTGCTCGAAGGATGCTGCCCGCCAGCCTGGGAATACGCGCCAGAATGACGGCTAGCGCATTCGCAACCAACGGAGAAAAGGCGGCGCTCCTGAGTAGCCCCGATGCGGTCATTCGCCTGCGGAATTCCTGGTCGTAGAACCGGCGGTACGAATCGAGGGCGCGCCGGAGCATCACCGCTCGATTTGAGTTTGCCAGCAAGAGTCGCTCGGGATGGGCCGCGAGCGCTTCGGCGCTCGGATCGTCACCCTCGCCGGCGAACGCGGCGATCACGGCTTCGGCCGCTAGCTCTCCCGTGCGCAACGCGATTTGAACTCCAGTACCGGTGAACGGGTCTATCATCCCCGCCGCGTCGCCAATTGCAATCACCCCGTCTCGTGACAGTCGGCGTGGACCGAACGTCAAGGGACCGGTGGAGTGCCAGTCCCCGGCCACCTCGGCGAACGCGAGCCGCTCTCGACCCAACGGATTCTTCATAACGGTTCGATTCAGAATCTCAGCGAAATCTCCGCCAGCTTGTTTCACGGTGCGTTCGTTGGCGATGAAGCAGAGATTGACCACTCCACCTTCTACGCGCGACAACCCGCCATAGCCGTGGCGGAAAAAATATAGCTCGACCTGGTCCCGAATAGCGTCGACTCTCTTCAGGTGAGCCTTAAAAGCGTAAAGGCGTGAACCATGGCGGCCACCGTTTCGCTCGCCGCGTCCGAGGGTTATGCGAGAGTTCCGCCCCGAGGCGTCAATGATTACGCCTGCGTGGAACCTGTGGGTCCGTCCATCGAGCAGTGAAAAGGCTTCGACTCCGTATGGGAGGCGGCCGTCGAACAGACATCGCTTTACTGCGAAGCCTTCGATACACGTGGCCCCAACCTCGCGGGCGCGGTCAAACAGGATCTGATCAAAGCGCGCCCGACTGAGACCGGTCGCGAACCCAACTTCGTCCGAGATTCCTCCAATCGCAGTGTTAACCTGGCGTCCGTTGGAGGCGGTCAAACTCACGTTGGCGATCTGAGATCCCTCCGCCAGAACCTGATCCCTAACACCGAGCCTATCGAGTGTTGGATAACACTCGGGAGCAATGAACTCCCCACAAAGCTTGTGGCGAGGCATGTGCTTCGATTCAAGCACCAGAACTCGAACACCCGCCTGGGCAAGCCTGATGGCCGCCGAGGTTCCCGCCGGTCCACCTCCGACAATGATGACCTCGTATTGCATAACAAGAGACGCAGAATTGCAGGTCACTCGCCGACGCCGGCTACGAGCGACAACCGATACGGGAACTCGCGTTCAACCCTGCAGTTTGAGAGACCCGCGCGCTTCGCAAGCGAGGTCAGTTCGGCTCGTGTGAATCCCCTCAACACCGAGACCGGGCCGTCGTTGCGCGACATCCAATTTGTCAATATGAGGCGCCCAGTCAACCTGATGAAGTAATACGGCACCAGGTTGCGGACCAGATCGTTCACGATCACAGCGCGTCTCGCGACCCTGGCAAATTCTGAAAGCAACCGGACCACATCATCATCCCTGAAATGATGGAGAAAGAGCGAGGCCGTCACGTAATCGAAGCTGCGCGCCGAAAAGGGCAAGAGCGCCGCATCGGCCCTCACCAGGTTCAAATCCCCGCCCACGCCCAGTCGTGTGCGCGCCACTCTTATGTTGCGCTCGCTTATATCAAGAGCCGCAACGGTCGCCGCAATGCCCCGAGATCTGCACCAGCGAGCAACCTCCGAAGGAATGTCCGCCGAACCTGTGCCCACATCCAGCAATGATATGCGATCAGCTCTCTTGCCATCGAAGCTCCTTGCCAACGCCCTTAGAACAACGCCTGTGCCGCCCAGGAAACGATTGATGCGGCGCAAGTCCAACAAATTCGCCTCAACATCTTCGTCGGTGCCGGCGCCCGCGTCGAGCAGCTCTTCTTCATAGATTCGCTTTGGTGTAAGCATGAAACCCCGCTCTTCTCTTCACCCGGCAACCCTCGCGCGATGCCGAGACCAGCTCAAGCATCGAAGGAATCTCATCTTCGGGTTCTGAAATGTAAGCACAGAAATGCTAAATGCGAAATGCGAAGTGCGAAATGCGAGCGAAATTCAGGTTACATTTCGCAATTCGCATTTCGCATTTCTCTTCTTGACGAGGGGAGCACACAACCGGATCACCAGGGCCAGTCCAATAAGAGCATAGAGAAGAGTGAAACAAGCCAACACAGCGAATTGAAACATCTGCACCATAATCCACTTGAAGAGCAATCTCCATACCAGGAAGGTGAACTCAATTTCTTCGCCATAAAAAGAAGTATCTACCCAGGCGTGGCAGGGATCATCTCCGTCGCGTTCAGAGACCGTAAGTCCGAGCCATGCAATAAAAACACTCCGAATGATCAACTTGACTTTCATTGGGCCGGCAAATAGAATCGCAGCGAGTTATCGGGGATGGTAATTCATTGATGTGAACGGTTTTCGGGCTTTTCATCTGCAGCCTCGTTCTTGAGCAGGCAATTAAACTTCGCCCCAGAACTTTAAGGCCTCGTGCATGGTTACTAGTGACCCTTTCGGTGATAAACGTCTAGATGACGCGCTTGCCGCAGGGCATGCTGCGCTTGACGAAGGCCTTTTGGACGAGGCGATAGATTTCTTCAAGACGGCCTTGCGCCGGGGTACAAATACTCCCGAGAGAGAAGCCCTCATCTGTTGTGGTCTCAGCGAGGCATTTGAACGCTGCGGCGAGGCGCGCGACCAACTCGAGGCGATCTCAAAGTACGACAACTTCCCGGACTTCGTCCGCCTCCCTGAACGGACGCAGATGCGTGTGCTCATACGATTGGGCTGGGCGCATTCGGTCAACAACGAGATTCCACGAGCCATTGCTCTCTTCAACCAGGCGATCAGAGTAGCCCGACGTCTCGAAGACGAAGCAGGTATTGGGGGGTGCTACTTCGGGCTTGGTCGAGTGTATCGGGTCGTGTCAGAGATTCGAATTGCGCGCGACTACTACAATTCGGCGCTCGAACACTTCCGCCGCGTAGGGAGCTGGCGGGAACTGGCCGAGACTCACTTTCATATCGGGAACATAGATGCGCGCGAAGGCGACTATAGAATTGCTCTTCAGTCTATCCAGCAGGCGCTCGAGATCATAGGCAACCGCCACGATCCGGACCTGCTCGGCCGCGTTTATCATGATCTGGCAATCATCTACGACAATCTTGAACTGCCTACGGCGCGGGCCCTCGAGTCCTGGGAAAAGTGCATCGAATGTTTTCGGCAGGCCGGCAATACGCCTTATCTTGCCTTCAACTATAACAACCTTGCATCGAAGTTGATCTCGCTTGGTGAGTGGGACCGCGCGGAGGCGATGGCCAGAGAGGCCATTGAATTGCTCACCGGCGGTCCGAGCCTTGCGCAGCTCGGAGCCAGTCTCGACACGCTTGCGCAGCTTTACCTGCTGCGCGGCCGGCTGGACGAGGCATCCGAACTCCTTGAAGAATCGCTCAAGGCTTTTTCAACCGTGAAGGAGACCAGGCAGCCGTTGAGCAGGGAGTACCCGCTTGAATCGAGCACCCATACGACGCTCGGCCGAATCTTCCTTGCTCGCAAGCGGCCAGAGGTGGCCATCACTCACCTGACGCGCGCGGTTGAGATATCGGTGCGGCTCGGCGATCGCCAGTTCCTCTCTGACGCCAGACTGTGGCTAGCCGAAGCATCGCTGCAGGCTGGCCGCGTCGAGCAAGCGCGAGCGCTCGTCGCGGAGGTGCGGTCGGACCTGCGAGCGGCCGTTGACGTGCTGGCGTGGGGCTTGCACATGCGCATACAGGGAAAGCTCGAAGCTGCTGACGGCCACATCGCCGCAGCCATTCAGTCGCTCGGGCAAAGTACCTCCATATTCGAGATCAAAGGCAACGAGTATGACCTCGCCGTGAATCGCGCAGTCCTCGCCCGAATGCTGGAGCAGCACGGGCGCCCAGCTGAGTCGATCAATCATGCCAGGTCGGCCCTTGAAGGGTTCACCAGGCTCGGCGCGGAGATCGACATGCGAGACACAGCGGCTTATATAGACTCACTGACACAAAGCACAATGGCACTACCAGCCGGCGCGTCGCGCGGTCTCACAGAGGATGGATCTTCTTACGGCGCCCGACTCCAATCAGATGCCGGACCGCCGGATCCCGATTTGGTTTCGTGCATTGATGGGTTCATTGGGCAGAGGCTGGTCCAGGCATCGGTCTCCCGAGATCTCCTGCTTCACGAACTGGCAGCGGTCTCGCGCGACCAGGCCGACAGCCGTGGGGCCCTGGTGGCTGAGCTCTTGCGTGCAAGGAGCGAGTCAGGAAGACTTTCGCACAACGTCAGAGTGGTAGCTTCGGTTGGACTCGACCAGTCGTCGCTCGCGACGGAGAGGGAGCTTCTCGCCAGCCTGTGGCCCCGTGACTTCGAGGCGCACTACGTTTATCCCTTTGCAGACGGCCAGTCCGACTTCCTTCTTCGGGTCGTCGAGCCTAAGGCGTCTCGATTCGCTGCGCGTCGAATAACGATGGAGCCTTTGCTCCGACTGGTGGAGCAGGGTCTCGAAACCGATCTTCTCAGGTCCTCGATGCGCCGTACGCTGCCGTTAGGCTCGGCTCGCATGCTGACTCAAGCTGAGCTTCCGGGCTTCATCTGCGCCTCCCGCGCAATGAACCGGGTGATCGAGCAGATTCACAAGATTCGCTCCTCCGATGTGACCGTGCTCATAACGGGCGAGTCGGGCACCGGTAAGGAACTTATCGCGCGCGCCGTACACACCGGATCGTCGCGCCGCTTCAACACCTTCTTGCCGTTCAACTGTTCTGCAGCTCCTCGCGAGCTGATTGAGAGCCAGCTATTCGGCCATCGCAAGGGCGCTTTCACCGGAGCCGTGGAATCGAATCGGGGCATCGTCCGCGCTGCCGAGCGCGGCACGCTGTTTTTGGACGAGGTGGGCGACCTCCCCATCGAGCTTCAACCGAAGTTGCTCCGCTTCCTTCAAGAGGGCGAGATACATCCGATTGGCGAGAGCCAGCCGCTGCAGGTCGACGTGCGAGTAGTCGCGGCTACAAACTCTGATCTCGAGCGCGCCGTCACCGAGGGCCGCTTTCGCGAAGACCTCTTCCACCGCCTGAACGTCATTCGCATTCACGTGCCTCCGCTGCGAGAACGACGCGAGGAGATCCCCGCGCTTATCGACTACTATCTCAAGCAGTATCAGCAGGAGTCCGCAAAGAGCGAGATCAAGCTGTCGCAAGAAGCGTTGGACTTGCTGGTCGTCTACGACTGGCCGGGCAATGTTCGGCAGTTGTGCAACGAGTTGCGCAGGATCGTGGCCTACTCAGAGCCGGGCGCCACAGCTACTGCAGAGGTGTTGTCGCCGGAGATTGTCCAGATGACGCGCCAGAATAAGCCAGGCCCGAGCTCCGATGCCGAGACAATTGAAGACTGGCACGAAGCCACTGGTGGAGGCACGCTGGCGGAAGCGGTCGAAGAGCTCGAGCGCAGTATGATGCGCGATGCATTGCATCGGTCGAAGGGCAACATATCGCAGGCGGCCAGATTATTGGGATTGACGAGGAAGGGCCTTTACCTGAAGATGGACCGCCTCAACTTCGAGCCCTGATCGCCGCGGAGTACTGGTTTATGGTCTCTGGTTTCGGGTTTGTGATTCTCCTTTCTCGATTCTCGTTTCACTCTAACCACAAACCATAAACCAGAGACCATAAACCAAAGACCAGGTTTCTAGAGACAAGGTCCAAAGAAGTATGCCACCCAAACGAAATCCCAGCGGAAAGGACCCGGTCGAGACCGTGATCGCTGCCGGCCAGCGCGCGCTCGAAGAGACCCGCTTCGAAGATGCGGTTACCGAATTGCGTTCGGCCCTGCGCATCGGCACGCGATCCGTCGAAGAAGAAGCCCTTGTCCGCTGCCGGCTCAGCGAGGCGCTCGAAAAGCGCAGCCTGTATCGCGAACAGCTCGAGGTCGTCGCCCGCTACGAAAAGCCCCAGGAATTTTCCCGCCTCTCTGAACGACTGCAGATGCTGATGCTCATAAGGCTGGGATGGGGCTACTCGCTCAATGACGACATTCCCCGCGCAATTGCTTCTTTCAACCAGGCGATGCAGATCGCTGAGCGCCTGAGTGATGCCGCAGGCCTGGGCGCCTGCTCGTTCGGGCTGGGCCGGGCGTACAGAAATTTCTCCGAGGGGCGGATCGCCCGCGATCACTACTCGGCTGCGCTCAAGCACTACCGGCAAACGGGCGATTGGCGGCGGCTCGCAGAGTCGTACATCAACATCGGCTACATCACCGCTTACGAAGGCGACTATCGAAGCGGCGTCACGTCGCTCAACCAGGCCCTGACGATCATCGGCGACAAAGACGAGCACGACTTGTTGGGCCGGGCTTACATGTACATCGCGATCAGTTACGATCATCTCGGCTCGACCAGCAGAGCCCTTGAGTCGTGGGAAAAGTGCATAGACCACTTCAGCAGGGGAG
>JBGPFL010000091.1:0-10077 GCA_041483295.1 Blastocatellia bacterium
GATGACGAAGTGGGCAAGCGCATCGACTTCATCCTCCAGGAGATGAATCGCGAAGCGAATACGATATTGTCGAAGTCTAATGACCTCGCAATCAGTGATGCCGCGATTGTGATCAAGACTGAGGTCGAAAAACTCAGGGAGCAGGGTCAGAATGTCGAGTGAGGGTCACACCTTCAGCCCCCCGGATGAGGGGCTGAGCGCCAGAGAGATCGATCAGCCGGATTGTGGAAACCTGATTGTGGTGTCCGCTCCGTCAGGGGCAGGGAAGTCCACGCTCGTTCACAGGGTTCTCCAGTGCGACCCGCTGCTTCGCTTCTCGGTCTCCTACACGACACGAAAGGCTCGCGGCGCAGAGCACAATGGAGTAGATTATTACTTTGTGTCTGAGAACGAGTTTGCCGCAATGCGGGAACGCGGCGATTTTCTGGAGTCGGCCGAGGTGCACGGCTTTTTATACGGCACGAAGAGGGAGTTGATCGAGCAGACACTGGCAGCGGCTTATGATGCCATTCTCGATATAGACGTCCAGGGCGCGGCACAGATTCGCCGCAGTTTGCCGGGCGCCGTCACAGTTTTTATTCTTCCCCCCTCGAGGCAGGCTCTTCAGACACGGCTCGAATCACGAAATCTGAACGAGCCCTCGGATATTGAGCGGAGGATCAGAAACGCCGCCGAAGAAGTTCGAACGTACGATGAGTTCGATTACGTTATAGTGAATGATGACCTGGAGCGCGCAACGGCCGCGCTACAGGCGTTAATAGTTGGAGAGCGCCATCGCCCTGGCCGCCAGCGGAATGCAGCGCAAGCCATAATAGACACTTTTGGAGGTAAACCGATTCATGCCTGAAGCAAAAGACGAAGATCCGTGGACGACTGACATAGACAGCAAGTACAGACTCGTGTTGTTGGCCGCCAAGCGCAGCAAGCAACTTCAGAAGGGGGCCAAGGCCCGTATTCAGAGCCCTGCAAGAAAGTTCACCCGTGTCGCGCTCGAGGAGGTTCAGCGCGGCCTGGTGCGGTATCAGACCATTGTGAAGCCGACGCCCGAAAAATGAACGGGCTATCGGCGGTCAGGGGTTAAGAATGAGAATAGCTCTTGGCGTCACGGGGTGCATAGCGGCGTATAAGGCCGTTGAGGTGATGCGCGGCCTTCAGAAGCATGGGGCAACGGTTCAGGTTGTGATGTCGCGGCATGCAATCGAATTTGTTGCGCCTCTAACCTTCAGGTCCATCTCAGGGCTGGCGGTGATAAGCGACATGTGGGCGCCCACCGATGACCCCGCCATCAAGCACATCGAGATTGCGCAGTCGATCGATCTATTGCTGGTCGCGCCGGCAACTGCGAATGCGCTCGCCAAATTCGCAAATGGGATCGCTGACGATTTCCTGTCGACCCTCTACATTTCAACGAACGCGCCGGTCCTCCTCGCACCGGCAATGAATGCCGAGATGTGGCTTCATCCCGCAACTCAGGAAAATGTGCGGCGATTGAGAGAACGCGGCGTCCAGTTCGTCGATCCGGGAGAAGGGTATCTGGCTTGCCGGACAGTCGGCCCGGGCCGCCTGGCGGAGCCTGAAGAGATTGTTCAACGCGCACTTGAAATCATCGAGGCGAAGCAGCCAACGGATTCCGAATCGCAGCTAGCACATCTCGATCTGCTCGAGGAACACTTTCTCATCACGGCAGGCCCTACCTACGAGGCGATCGACCCGGTTCGCGGGATCACCAATCGCTCGTCCGGCCGTATGGGCTACGCGGTAGCCGAAGCCGCGCTCTCACGTGGTGCGCGAGTTACCCTTGTAACCGGTCCGGTTTCAATCGACCCGCCTGCCGCGGCCCGGGTGCTCCGGGTCCAGTCGGCCGCGCAGATGTATGACGCAGTGATGGATAGTCTCAGTGAAGCAACGCTTGTGGTGATGGCAGCCGCGGTTTCAGATTATCGCCCTGCCCACGTAGCCGGGCGGAAGATAAAGAAAGATGGAAACGCGCTGGTCATCGAGCTTGAACCGACCGAGGACATACTCACGGCGGTTTGCCGCAAGGGAGGTTCGAGAATTGTGATAGGGTTCGCTGCCGAAACGGATGACCTCCTTGCCAATGCGAGCAAAAAGCTCGTGGAGAAGGGCGCGGATCTGATTGTGGCCAACGACGTGTCAGACCCCGATGCGGGCTTCGATGTTTCCACCAACCGAATCGTCCTCATCTCCAGCGAGCGAGTGGAAGAGTTACCTTTGCTATCAAAACGCGCGGCCGCCGATCGCATTCTCGACGCAGCCTCGAGGATCAAGGCTGCTCGAACGCCCGCATAAGCCTCTGGGTACGCACGCTTCCAGCGTGCGGGTCCTCCGAAAGGGTCAGTTGCATTCCAAGAGGCGCGGCGCCGAGTCTCGCACGCTGGAAGCGTGCGTACCCAGGCTAGTCGCCTTTTTTGAACTTACGCTTGATTCTCCAAGCGCCTGAGACTACCATACGAGAAGGAATTAACGCGGAGAAACAGAGTGTCGCCATCCGTGCCAAAGAGAGGGCGGCTCTCTACCGTGATCTAATTCTGTGAGTGGCAGCATCGCTCGGTGTTTGCCGCCCCTAACAACATAAGAAGAACTGTTGAAGGCGCCGTGACGTAACGAGATGCGAAGGTTGCAGGCGGCGTCTGGACGAGTTCTCGGCATAGCCAGCAAGAGACTTCCAGGCGATGTGCGAATGCGTGTGGACTGCAAGAGAGTGGGATGCCTCCCGTTCTTGAGAGCAGCCCGCTGCATTGGCGTGCGGAGATGAGCGATGCGTGGATGGATCGCGGCGCGGTCACACCCGGGCTCTGATTCTCTGGACCTGTGCATTTTTGATCCTTCGGCTCCTCCTCGCAGTGGATATTCTCGTGAATCTGTGGACTGAGACTAAAGATGGCCCGCTATAGAGAGCTAGTAGAGTTTCTGCAACAACTCCGATGGACCGACCTGGTCGATTTCATAATCGTCTGGGCGATAGTCTATGGACTGTTGAAGCTCGTAAGGGGAACACGAGCGGTTCAAATAGCTGTGGGACTGCTCGGCGTGGGGTTGCTCTATCAGGTGTCCGTATATCTGGGACTGGAGACGCTCCAGTTCGTGATGCGCAACACCCTGCTTTACTTCGGCTTTGCGATACTCGTGATCTTCGCGCCCGAGATACGCTCGGCTCTGATGCGGGTGGGGTCGAACCTGCGCGGCCAGTGGTCCTCTGCCCGCCCAAGAGGCGGACAGGAAGTCGTCGAGGAGATTGTGTTGGCTGCGATGACTCTCTCGTCCCGCAGGATCGGGGCGCTGATAGTTCTCGAGCGCAACGCGGGGCTGCAGAACTACATCGACACCGGAGTCACGCTCGATGCCAACCTCTCTTACGATCTGCTGGTCACCCTGTTCGATCCACACACTCCGCTTCATGATGGGGCGGTGATAGTGCGCAACCGCCGCGCAGTGGCCGCTAGTTGTTTTCTGCCGCTCACGCTGAATCCTAAACTATCCAAAGAACTCGGCACCCGCCATCGGGCGGCCATCGGCGTCACTGAAGACACCGACGCCGTTGCCGTAGTCGTGAGCGAGGAGACCGGAGTCATATCCTTCGTTGAAAGCGGAGAGATAACGCGGCACCTGGATAACTCGCGCCTGAGAGAGTTGATGCGCGTCGCGCTGGAACCGCCACGCCGGTTGAGTGATGTGGTTCGCCCTGCTCGCAGACGCGGCAGTAGCAAGAGCGTCGCCCCCGCAGACGCTTCGAGGGAAGCAGTGAGCGAAACGTTCATCAAGTAAACGAGAGGCGATACAGGGGTGCAGCCGAGTCCGTCGAGGTGCTGCGAACGAGACCAGGATGAACAAGCGATTACATTGGCTCAATACAGTTAAGGAGTATGGCAGGGATTACGTCCTCGAGAACACTGGCCTGAAGTTTCTGGCGTTGCTCATCACGGGTGTGCTCTGGTTGTCCGTTGCTTCAAGGCCGATCAGCGAAATCACGATGTACAACATCCCGATCGAGTTCAAGGTTCCCGAATCGCCGCCGCTCACCGTCTCGAAATACGATGCTCCATCTCTCATGCGAGTGACGCTCCGCGGTCCTCGGGATGTGCTCGATACTGTGCGACTGAGCGACCTAACTGCCTTCGCCGACCTCCAGCAAGTGGAGCCGGGGGTTCGCGTGGTTACACTTCAGGTCGATCAGAGCCGTCTCCCCGCTAGCCTCCTGGCTCGAGTCGAGCCTCGCAGCATAAGAGTTACCGTCGAGCAAATAGTCGAACGCAAAGTCCCTGTACGCCCCCGGTTCGACGGCGAGCCACCCTCCGGTTATGAAGTACTCAGCACGAACATCAAGCCATCAGCCGTTCGAATCGTCGGAGCCGAGAGTCAGGTGCGCGACATCAACGAAGTCTCGACCGAGACGGTCAGACTTTCCGATAAGACGGATGCCTTTAGCGAATATGTCGCCGTCGATCTCGGCAACCCGAGCGTCAACTTCAAGGATGAGGAGTCTCGCAAGGTCATGCTCAGCGTCAATATCGGGGAACTGCGCAAAGAGCGGATCATAGACAAACTCCCTATCCGAGTCGAAGGCGCATCGAGACCCGATGCAGGGGTCGCACGAGTTACGATCTTTGGAGCGAGTTCAGCGGTCGATGCAATAACGCCCGAAGACATAACGGTGTCCGTCGATTACTCTTTGGCTGGAAGGGCCCGCGAAGTCGCGCCCGTGGTAACGATCTCTCAAGCCTATGCCGATCGGATCTCGGTCCGCTCGGTCCTGCCCAGGTCTGTTCGCGTTAGATAACAGACGATTGCGGAATGCGGAGACAACATCGATGTCTGGACGCGAGGGTAAACGGCTGTTTGGCACCGACGGAATCAGAGGAGTTGCCGGCGAGTTTCCGCTTGACCAAACAACAGTCGAGATGATCGGTCGGGCCCTCACCGATAATCTGAAGCTTGAGATCGGCCGAGCGCCAGGCATTCTCATCGGCCGCGACACGCGGGAGTCGGGACCTCAGATAGCGCAGGCTCTTCGACGCGGGGCAGAGACAGCGGGAGCGCTGGTCGAATCGGCAGGGGTGATCACCACTCCGGGAGTCGCTTACATCACTCGGGTCAGACCATTCGATGCCGGAGTCGTGATCTCGGCATCGCACAATCCATACCGCGACAATGGAATCAAAGTCTTCGCTCCTTCGGGTAAGAAGCTGGCTGATGAAGTGGAGCGCAAGATCGAAGCCGAGATCGAGACGCTGACCGGCAATCAGCCGGGGTCAGACGGAGTAGATCCCTTTGGCTGGAGCCTCGCTACATCCGAACCACAACATCACTCCGAGAGCCATTATCGCTCGCAATACCTCGAATACCTGACGGCCGAAGTAGGTCGCGGGTTAAGACTTGATGGTATCCGAATCGGCCTCGATTGCGCGAACGGCGCGGCTTCGCTCATCGCGCCGGAGGTCTTCGAGCGCCTCGGCGCGCGGGTCAAAGTGATTTCCGCCGCGCCTGATGGACAAAACATCAACGAAGGCTGCGGATCACTCCATCAGCAAGCGCTTCAGCGGCTGGTGGTCGACGAGGCGCTCGACCTGGGAGTAGCCTTCGACGGCGATGCGGACAGATCTCTCTTTGTGGATGCCCGCGGCATGCAGGTCGATGGGGACCAGATGATGGTGATTCTGGCGAACCACATGAAATCGGAGGGAAGGCTTGCGGGTGATCTGGTTGTGTCAACGGTGATGAGCAACCTGGGATTTGAGATCGCGCTGCGTGAGCGCGGGATCGATCTCGTGCGCGCGCAGGTGGGCGACCGTTATGTGCTCGAAGAACTTCTCTCTCGGGGCGGCAAACTTGGCGGCGAGCAATCGGGCCACATTATCATGCCCGACATAGCGCTCTCCGGCGATGGGATCGTTACCGCGATAGAGGTGCTTCGGGCGATGGAAAAGCGCGGGCGCCCTCTTGGGGAACTGGCCTCTGAAATGACCCGCTTACCGCAGATCCTTGTTAACGTGCGAGTAAGCCGGAAGCCTCCGCTTGAGACGATTCCGGAGATCACACAGGCAATGGCACGGGTTGAAAACGAGATGGATGGCCGCGGGCGCTTGCTTGTGCGCTACTCGGGCACCGAGAACCTCGCGCGCGTAATGATCGAGGGAGAGAATCAGGAGTCGATCGAAGAGCAAGCCAATCGACTGGCTGAAGTGATACGTCAGGCACTCGGGTGATGTATGGAACTTCCGGCCCGACAGCCGAGCGAGTCGGAAGCTAACCCGATCAAACTCGACGCAACATCTTCTCTCTGAGGAAACTCTGCTACCGCTTCGAAGGCTCAGGGCTTGGCTTCGGTCTTCTGGTAGACAGCAAGCAATTCGATGGCAATCTTGATCGGCACGCCGAAGTTCGATCCCCCGAAGCTCTGCGTGCCATCGGCCGTCGTGAGGATGGCCGAGTTGATCGCGATCACGCGCCCTTCTCGATCGAACAGCGGGCTGCCGGATCCACCTTCCGCGGTCTGCGCACTGTGAACTATTCGCCCTGGCAGGGCGTCGCTGATCGTGCCCGTAGTGGTGAGCGGTCTTATCCGACCGTGGGCTGCAAGACCAGCGGCGATGTCTTGATAGGCCTGGCCGGACTCATTTTGTACTTCGCGGCGCTCGCTCTCATCAATTCTTTGAAGCAGGCCGTCCAACCCGGTTGGGAAGCCAAGCAACACGACCGGCTGTCCGATCATCGAGCTTGGCTCGCCGGCGCTCAGCGGCAACACCGGCAGCGCGGCGTCGCCTAGCTCAAACCGGCACAACGCCACATCGAAGCGGTCTGAAGTCCTGGCTACCTTCAACTCGAAGGGTTTCTGAATGGAAGGGAAGAATGCTTTGAGGGCGTCGAGCCTCGGCTTGAAGCCTCCGCCTTGTTGCATGATGATTTGAGCCACTTGATCGCTCGCCCATGGTTGGACGACGTGTTTGTTGGTGGCGATCATACCCTGCTCGACTATGAAGCCCGTGCCCGTGTAGTTGATCTCGACGGGCGGGCCCGCTCCGTCCACCGACGCCAGCAGATTGCCATCCTGATCCACCGGAGTGTCATTCGCGTCGTCAACCGACTCGTAACGTAGCGGCCTGCCCGTTCCACGCTCGACGAAGCTGTAGCTGCCGACGATCAGCGAGACGCCGGGACTATATTGCTCCGCGACCCTCTGCGCGAAGACTTTGGTCTGTTCGTTCTCCTTGCGAAGCTGTTCCAGTTCCTCCTGCTGCTTGCGAATGAGGTCCTTGTCCTGTTGGGTCTGCTGCTGAATCGCTTCGATCTGCGTGCGTATCAGCTCGGTGTCTGTTGTGGTTCGATTGAGGATGCTGAAGCCGAAGTAGAAAACGCCAAATACGGCAAGTCCTAACAGGCTTGCACTCACCAGCGCGATGAGCTTGGCTCTCCGTGGGATTTCGGCCCAGAGGCTTGCAGTGAGTTCCTTGACGAACAGGGTGGCGGTCAGCGGATGAACCGGCTGAGCCGCGGTCTGTTCCATCTCCTTGCCGGTTCGCCGGACCATCTGCGCCGCAGAGAAGTTTTCAGGCATCACCTGAAACAGCACGCTGGCGCTCGAGAGTCCATGAGTGAAATGCAGTGTATCGCCGTCGGTGAGTGCGTGTCCGGCCGGGCTCTCTACGAGCGGAACTTCATCGCCGTTGACCGAGATGGTCAGGTCGCCGGCGTCAGTGCGCAGTCCGAGGTGAAAAGCGCCTTCGTCGTCGTAGACGTCAGCCAACACGCCTTCAGGCAAAGCGCCGCCTTCCTCCGCCACAAGCTTCAGGTCGCTGCTGTCGGAAGTGCCAATCGTGACGTGGTTCTGCGTGAATATCCTCGTTTTGCCTTTCTCGGAACCGGAAAGGTAAACGAACATCAGACGACTCATTCTTTGACTTGCCCCCGCAAGGTTGAATAATAACATCGGAGAAGCGATCTGACAGCCTGAACTTGATTCCTGGTATTCAAGAGTGCGGTTAGTTTGTGAAAAGGGCTTGAAGGTTGCCCGAAGGCCGCGGGCAGGTCCTGCGTTCAGCTCCGGGCATCCCGTGAACTTGTCGCACACCCTCGGCGCCGCCTTCAGGGATCCTCTTTCGTAGGAACTTGAACGAAAAGACGTGCAGCCACGAATCACGCATTCCGCGAACGATCACAAACAGTTCGTGTAAATTCGTGGGATTCGTGTGATTCGTGGCCGCGCCTCTTCACTTTGATCGCCAAATGGCGCTGTGTTAGCATCGACGCGCAATGTTGCGCACTCGTTTCACAATCCGCCGCGCTTTGAGTGCGGCGATCTGGTTCGCGATATCGGTCCTTGTCATCTCACCTTCGTTTATGAACGCCGTCGTTTCGGCTCAAACCGACACCAAAAAGAACGACAAGAAGGAAGACAAGAAGGACGAGAAGAAGGACGACAAGAAGAAGGCCGAGCCTTTTCCGGTCAAGAAACTGACCCAGGGGCTCGGATTCTACGGCGTGGGGCCGGTCTCACCTGACGGAAAGCACCTGCTCTTGTTAGGACAGAAGGCGGATAGCGCTCCCAATGTATACACAATGGATCTGGCCGACTTCGCGATTCAAGCTCCGCTGACACGGTTCAAGTGGGGCGCCGGAGATCCGCAGTGGTCGCCAGATGGTTCCCTTGTCGCGCTTGCAGGGTTCGGCGAGACGGCCAGTTTCTCCGATCTGTATCTGGTCGCCGTGAACACGGGAAAGTTGGTGAGGCTTACGTCCAATAGCTTCACCGATAAAGACCCGGTGTTCACTCCTAATGGCAAACGCGTTCTGTTCACAACGGACGAGAGCCCGCTCCCCGACGCGGCATTTGGTATTCTGCACGTCGCTTCAGTCGCCGTCGCCGGCGGGAAGTCCGAGTACTTCACCGAGGATGAGGTCTCGTCGATCCGGCCCTGCATCTCTTCTGATGGCAAGAGCGTATTTCTGATCCAGATCAACGAACACAGCGGACGCCATTCGCTTTGGCAGTACGGATTGGATGGCAAACCGCAGCGCGACTTGACCGAGCGAAAGTTCGCGAGAATTCATCAGTACATCCCGAACGCCCAGGCCGGCACCATCATCATCTGGGGGCAGGAAGAGATCGAACAGCAGGACACCATCTACATATTGGACTTCAAGACCCGCGAGGTACGCGAGCTACCCGATCCTGATCTCCCTAAGCGGAGTCCCACCGTGTCACCCAGCGGGAAGCTCATCGCGTTTGTCGCTCCCACTGGGACGGGAGCTCAGTTGTTTTTGTTCGACTCGTCTACGGGCCAGATTCAGCAGGTGACTCATAAGGGCCAAAGGACCCATTCACCGGTCTTCATATCCAACGACAAAGTGTTGTTCGGTTCGGATCGGGATAAGGCGAACGAGCTTTACCTGTTGGACCTGGCGCCGCCGCCGCCCCCGGCGGAAGAAAAGAAAAAGAAGTGAGGAAAACCGATGTTGCGGCGACCTTGAGTCCCAACTCTTAGCCGCATCCGTTACGAGAGATGCCCCTGAGAACTGTCTAGACACGAGGGCGACGAGGTGTTTTACTAAGCCCGATCGTCAATCCTGAGAACCGGTTCGCGACTAAAGACCAGAGAGACATTAGAATGATCAAGAGAGTAATACCGCTGATCCTTGTATTTCTCGTTGCTCAAGTGGCCGTGACAGCGCAGCAGGTTCCGACTCCTGTGGAGGGCGACTTCACGATCCGCGCCTTTAGGTTTGAGAGCGGCGAGATGCTGCCTGAATTGAAGCTGCACTATCGCACGCTCGGGAAGCCGGCCAGGGACGCGTCGGGCGTGGTGCGTAACGCAGTGCTCATTTTGCATGGCACGGGTGGCTCGGGAGCACAGTTTCTGTCGAAGCAATTCGCGGGCGTGCTCTTCGGGCCGGGACAATTGCTGGACGCGGCGAGATACTACATCGTTCTGCCGGACGGCATCGGGCACGGGCAGTCAAGCAAGCCCAGTGACGGCCTGCACACACGCTTTCCACACTACAACTACAACGACATGGTCGCTGCTCATTATCGGCTCCTGTCGGAAAGTCTGGGCGTAAATC
>JBGPFL010000092.1:0-10058 GCA_041483295.1 Blastocatellia bacterium
TCTACACGAAGCATTAGTGATCATTCGTGGAATTCGTGTAATACGTGGTTCGCCCCTTCAGTTTCCTCGTCCCAGTTTTGATTGCACCCTTAGGGACTCCAGGTTGGGATTCAGCCGGCATTTAACGACGGAGGACTGAATGGATCTGAGACTAGGGCATGGCGAGTTCTGCGGAGAGGTACTCAAGAGCGGTTCGGTCGCGGGCTTTTCTCTTACCGAGACCGGTTACGCTCCTCGAGCAAGGATTGCGCGACATTCGCATGAATCCGGCTACATCTGCCTGGTGCGGCAGGGATCCTACACGGAGAGCTACGGTAAGAAGGCTCGCACTTGCCGGCCCCTTACTCTCGCCTTTCACCCGCCCGACGAGACCCACTCCGAGTCATTCAACGATTCGCGGGCGTTGTCGTTCAACATTGAGGTCGGAAAGGGATGGGTTGATCGCATACGGCCCTATTCGAAGGTGCTCGAAACGCCGGTCGAGTTTCAGGGGGGCGGAGTTGTGTGGCTGGCGATGAGGCTCTACAAAGAGTTCTGCCTGATGGACGAGCTCTCGGGACTTGCCATCGAAGGTCTTGCTCTGGAGATGATCGCTGAAGCCTCGCGATCCGGAGCCGAGGCACGAGTTCGCAAGTCCCCACGCTGGCTCGAAGAGGCCCTCGAGATTCTTCACGACCAGTTCAACGAACCCTTGAGCATAAGTGGAATTGCGCGATCTGTCGGTGTCCATCCGGTCTATTTCTCATCCGTCTTTCGAGAGAGATACGAGTGCACGGTTGTCGACTATCTGCGGCGTCTCCGCGTCGAACACGCCTGCCGCGAGATCATCAAGCCGGCGGCGCAACTGGCGGAGGTAGCGTTGGCCTCAGGCTTCTCGCATCAGAGTCACTTCACCAGGACGTTCAAGAGAATCACCGGACTTACCCCTGGCCAGTACCGGGCCTCTTTCCGGCAGTCTTAAATTCAGTCAACGGTCTTTGATTCAGGCAAGACGCTTGTAGCTCGCCATGCTAGAGTTCTCCCTGAAGCGCCGAAACTATGGGATGCGCGCGTTAATGGAGGAATCCTCAAATGAATAGACGAATGCTTACTGTCTCATTTCTGGCTATGGCGGTTGCCCTGGGGTGCCTTAGAGGGAGTGCAGCAGCTCAGGGGCCGTCCGACCAGCCCGACATGACTGTCGACGCCAAAATGCGCAGCGAGGTACTTGAAGGTGTGATAAAGCGGCTCAATGATGGCTACGTATTTCCCGAGGTCGCAAAGAAGATGGAGCAGGCCCTTCGAGAACGTGTTCAAAAGAAGGAGTACGACCAGATAGCCGGCTCAAAGGCGTTTGCCCAAAAGCTCACCTCCGATCTTCAGGATGTGAGCCATGATAAACATCTGCGAGTTACATATAGTCAGGAGGCGATACCGGAGGAGACCGGCAACCGAGAGCCTACGCCGGAGGAGCAGGAACGCTTCCTCAGTTTCCTTCGCACGACCAACTTCGGATTCGAGAAAGTCGAGCGGCTTCCCGGCAATGTCGGTTACCTGGACCTGCGCGGCTTTATGTCGCCCGAGTTCAGCGGCGAGACAGCAACAGCCGCGATGAACCTGCTCGCCAACACAGACGCGCTCATCATCGATCTTCGCAGAAATGGCGGAGGCGATCCGGCAATGGTCGCCCTGATCTCGAGTTACTTGTTCGGAGCTGAACCGGTCCACTTGAACGACCTCTACTGGCGAGAAGGAGACAGCACGCACCAATGGTGGACTCTGCCATTTGTGCCAGGCAAGAGGTATGGAGACAAGAGACCGGTCTACCTACTGACGAGCAAGCGGACTTTCTCCGCGGCTGAAGAATTCACCTATAACTTGAAGAACCTGAAGCGAGCGACGATCGTCGGCGAGACGACCGGCGGAGGGGCCCATCCTGGCGGAGGACGACGCGTCAACGCGCATTTCATGGTTTGGGTTCCGAGCGGACGAGCAATCAATCCTTACAGCAAGACCAACTGGGAAGGCACGGGAGTCAAGCCGGACATCGACGTGCCGGCCGATCAGGCACTCAAGGTCGCGCACATTGAGGCGATGAAGAAGGTGATCGAGAAGGTCACGGACGCTGAGCGCCAACGGGCTATCAAGAGCGCGATTGAAACCACCCAGAAGGAACTGGATGAGATTACGAAGTTGGCCAAACCAAAGCCGTGAGAGAGTTCCGTCTCTCACGGGCGAGAGCCCAGCAAACGCGATTTTACTAAGTGAGTCCACCCTTCAACGAAGTCAGGGCATCGGATGAAGACTGAGGGTAACCCAGAGTGACTGCAGGCCGACTATCAATTCGTTGTTCACCTGCAGAGATTCGACGGTCGCACGCCCAGTAGCTGTTCGCCCCATGATTTGTGTGCCGTTGGCAATCCATTCGAAATGCACCGCCCATCGTTGCTGACGCGGGTTGAATAAACGGACCATACGGCGAGTCTGAGGATCGTGTGCGTGGGTCTGATTCCACTTGTAGCCGTTGCATGATCGGCAACACAAACATAAGTTTGCGATCACGGTCGTGCCGCCCGCAGCCAAGGGTATGATGTGGTCCACCTCAAGCGGCAGGCCGAGTAGCCGCTCAGGACTTCGGCAGTAGGCGCAACATGGATCGTGAGACTCGGCGCGCAGGACCTGTCGCAGTGCGGCTGGGACCACACTCAAGCCGCGGCCCCGTTAATCGGCTCGGTCTCATTTCGTCTGGCTTTCTCTCGTTGCGCGAGGAGGAACTGCGCTTTGGCTTTGTTCTGAGAGCAGTGCAAGTACTCCTGCCGAACTGTGGTCCATTCCGCCTGCTCGTGCGACGTGAGGTGTCCCCCTTGAGACTTACGCAGCAGCGTAGTGAAACGCCTTTGCTGTTTAGCCGGCAAGAAAGTCGTAGCAATAGCGCGGAGGGCTGCATCATCGAGCAGCGTCCACCGTGAGAGATCAGCCGCGATCTCCGGCGGCAAGTCTTCGGGGAGTGGCGGCAGCCTGGTCGCTAGCGTTGAAACGATCATCTCTGAGACGTCGCATTTCGCCGCGCGGGCCGCTTTCTCCACCCGCTCATATAGCCCGCTAGGCAACCGGAGCGTGACCGGTTTTGTCGTGTTCCTCTTGGGTCTGGCGTTGGCTTTCATTGGGGTGATTCTAGTGCCGTGCCGCTCATTGAGTCAAAGGCATAGACCACGAGATCGGTTATCAATCAGTTCAACAAGCCAATCTGCAAACCCTTCGCCAAGTTGGTTACTCTGGGAGCTAAGGCGTAAGCTA
This sequence comes from Blastocatellia bacterium, assembly GCA_041483295.1. Taxonomy (GTDB): domain Bacteria; phylum Acidobacteriota; class Blastocatellia; order UBA7656; family UBA7656; genus DASYSA01. The sequence goes on from JBGPFL010000092.1 coordinate 3,277, forward strand.
ACGCGGTTCAGAATCGTTTGGGCGGCTTGTTTAATGTGTTCCTGTACAGCGTGCGCGGCTTCACGACTAGGTCAATGGATCGGTTGCCGGTCCATCCTCTGTATTCAATTCCAATCCGAATAAGCAATTCCCTCTATTACCCTTCTGTCAGCTTGTTTACAGTGGGAGACAGGCGTAAGCTTCCGGCGTTTGGGAGCGTGGCCAGTGCGTTTCATTTCACAAACACGAACGCGGGGCAATCAAACTCTGAGCACATCTTTCACACATTATCTCCGATCCGGGAGTCAAAGTGATTTTGTTGACGAAGTCGGCTCTCCTTGCTGATTGAAAGGAGTGGGTCGTTCCTTTCGTCAGGGTTGGCGCGGCAACCCAGAACCTATTAGGACTGCGACGGGGCTACTGAGAGTCGAGCTATGATCGATAATGACGAACAATTGGAGCAAACAAGAGGCGCGATCACGCACCTCGAAGACGGGCTCGCCGCACTCAAGCGCGATGTTCTTCCTCTCAACCGCGCTCGATTCGCAATGATGGCTGAACCAGTCGTGTCTCACATCCGCGCGCTTCGAGCGCAGGTCGAGGACTACGTTGGCGTCACATCAGCGATCAGCGAACTGGCGTTCTCGAAAAAGGTGCTGGATCGCTTGGAGGCTGTAAGCGGCGACGAAACGCGGCCGCAGTAGCTGCTTCTCGGGTCGGGCCTGAAGATCATTATCGACACCCTGTTGTCAGGAGGATTTCCGATGTCGAACGAACAGCTCATCGCTTTGAAAGAGCAACTTGCTTCTCTGACTCCGCAGGAGAAGTTAGAGGTTGCGAGGTTCTTGACCGAGCAAGCCCAATCAAATCCCTCTCCCGAAAAGGCCAACACCAGCGCTTCAGGAGCAGCGGACAACAACGCGGTCCTGAAACGGGCCCAGCATATGGAGTGGTTGAAGGCTCATCGTGAGGAATACGCTGGAACGTATGTCGCACTCGATGGCGACCAGCTGGTTGGATTTGGCGCCACCATCCGCGAAGCTCACGAACAGGCTCGACAAGTCGGAGTCGAACAGGCATTTCTGGTTCATGTTTCATCAGTGAACGACGCGCCTTTCGGAGGCTGGTAGCATCATGGCGAATCAACTGAGCTTTGAACTGCAGACCCTCGCGCTCCCTGTCTCGTCCCTATCGACGCCTCCACGGTGATTTCTGCGCTCGATACTAACATCCCTTTCCAACCGATCCAAGCCCTGCTCTATAATGCGCACGTGTACCGATTGATTAGACTAGCGGCGATATCGGAGAAAACAGGATCTGTGACAAAGACTCTCGCCATCGCAATGCCACTCTTCGCCATCGTGTTGCTTGCGCCTGTTCGCTCCAATGGATACGAGCCTGGACCACTGCGAGCTCGCGATGGAGGCGCCGAACAGACTGCCCGAGCCGACTCATCCGTTCCTGCCGATCTGAAAACCAGCCTGGACAAGATCATCGAGTCCTATCGCAAGATCATCATCCTGCTCGACGACGACGCCTCGCTCAGCGAGGAAGAACGAACCCGATGTCTTGACGTCGGCAGAAAGATCAATCAAGAAAAGCAGCAACTCCTGGACGAGCTGACCCAGAGTCTCACAGCCGATTTGCGCCGAGCCGCCGCAACTCAATTTCGACAGAAGCCGGCGAGCGTTGATGGATTCGTCGGCTACATCAGCGCCTCCGCACTGCGCGATGTCGATCGCCTCGCGTTCCTGGATTTGGCCGACGAACTGCTCGCCGTGGTGAATGAAGAGGAGCGTGCCGCCTCGCTGCGAAAGTCCTCGACACGCTCGGCGCTGGAAAGGCTCAACGACGATCTCAAGTCAATTCAGAACACTTACCAAAAGGAAGTCGCGCGGGTCTTCTCGAACCTGGGGACTCGCGGCAAACAACCCAAGCGAGAAAAATGGCTGGACTACGTCACCTTCTTGAAGAGACTCTTCAGCCGGGAGCAGGTTCTGGTCGAATACGGTCGTGCAAAACCCGAGCAACAGGATGAAACATTGCGCGGGCTGCGGCACGACAGCAAGACCGAGATCTACGGTTACGACCTGCCCGCCAAGAGCATCGTCTTGACGTTCGACGACGGACCACACCCGAGATACACCGATGAAATCCTCGCCATTTTGAAGAAGTACAACGCCAAAGCCTTCTTCTTTGACGTAGGCAGAAACCTGGGTACGGTCAACCCCCAGAACGAGGTCAAGCTGGCATCAGGCGCGAACGTGTCGAAGCGTGTCCTCGAAGCCGGTCACCTTCTGGCCAATCACAGCTATTCGCATCCCGACCTCACAAAACTCTCTCCAGCAGAACGAGAAAAAGAGATCGGCAACACCAGCCTCCTGCTCGAGAAGGTCACAGGCACGCATACAACTCTCTTTCGCCCGCCCTACGGCGCCAAGAACGCGGCGATTCTCAAAGAGGTCGAGGCGCTGGGCATGAAGTCGATCCTGTGGACCCTGGACTCTTTGGACTGGGCAGACCCTATTTCGGAGTCGGTTGCGCAACGGGTGTTGGCGCAGGTCGGCGCGGCTAAGAAGGGCGTTCTGCTGATGCACGACATACACAAACAAAGTGTCGCTGCCTTGCCGCGGATCCTCGACGAGCTTACCAAACAGGGCTATAGCTTCTTGATCCTGCAGGACGATCAGTTTGTTCCTTCGAACACGCCCGACATTGCTAGTGAAGCGCGCGCCGGCCGCAACCAGAATGCTGATTCGAGCACAATCAACAACCCGAAGAAGAGCTACTATCGCGAGAGCTGGGCCGTAGTCATAGGCATCAACGAATATCAGAATTGGCCCAGGCTTAAGTACTGCGTCAACGACGCCGATGCCGTCGAACAGATGTTGATCAATCAATACGGGTTCAAGAAGAGCAACATCATCAAGCTGCTGAACAAAGACGCAACGCGCGAGCGGATCGTCTGGGCGCTCGGCGATCAGATGGCCGACTCCAGCAAGGTCAGCAAAGACGATCGGGTGTTTGTGTTCTTCGCCGGACATGGGGCTACGCGAAAGCTTCCATCGGGTAAGGAGCTGGGCTACATCGTGCCGGTTGATGCCGGCGCCGAAGCATCTCAGGCAAAGTCGATCAGCATGAGCCAGCTCCAAGAGTTCTGTGAGTTGATTCCGGCCAAACATCTCTACTTCGTTGTAGACTCCTGTTACAGCGGACTGGCGCTGACCAGATCGGGCGGAGCGTCTTCAAAAAGCACAAACTACCTGGAAGAGATCACCAAACGAATGGCGCGGCAGATACTGACCGCAGGCGGCGCCGATCAACAGGTTGCCGACAACGGACCGGGAGGCCATTCAATCTTCACCTGGACCCTGCTGCAAGGGCTGCAGGGCCTGGCCGACACCGACGGCAATTCTGCGATCACCGCATCTGAGTTGGGCGCTTACATCAGCCCGATAGTCTCCTCCGTTTCCCACCAAACCCCGGCCTTCGGAAACCTGGCAGGCAGCGAGGGCGGCGAGTTCGTCTTCGAACTGCAACAGGAGTCGCTGACCGAAGCGAGCAAACAGTTGGACGAAGAGGCGATCAAGCTCAACGACGAGCTGGAAAGCATCCAGAAAGAGATCGCTGCCAAGCGCGAACGCAATCTCAAGCTGCGAGAAAAGGTCGAAGAGGAGCGCGCGAAATTAGATGGAGGAACCGCAAACCGAGGAAAGCAACCGCCTAAGACCCGCGCCGCACAGGCGCAGGAGCACCACAGTCTCGGGCTTAAGAACTACCGCGAGAAGAAGTACGACGAGGCCGTCAAAGAGTTGGAACAGGCCGTAAAACTCGACCCTGCAAACGCGACCATAGTCAATAATCTGGGCTTCACGCTCTATAAGCTCGACAAGTACTGGGACTCTATAGCCAGCTTTCAGAAGGCTATTGCGATTGATCATCAACGCGCCATCGCGTATTTGAATCTGGCGGACGCCTACGTGAGAGTTGGTAAGCCGAAGGAGGCGAGGCAGAACTACGAGAAGTTCCTGCAACTGGCGCCCAGCTCCGCCAACGCCGACGAAGTCCGACAGCGAATCGTGGAGTTGCAGGACAAACAGTAGCAGGGGAGAAGCCACGAAGACACGAAGACACAAAGGCGCACTAAGTCAATGGTCAGATCGGTCTACATTCTTCGTGCCTCTTCGTGTCTTTGTGCCTTCGTGGCAATCCGGCAGTTTTCCCTCATCCTTATAAAACGTCTTTTCAGCATCGATGGCTACAAGCACAACCAGTTCGCAGACGGCCGGCGATGCAACTCCGCGACTCGTGCGGGCCGTCGGCCTGTTTGGACTCATCGCCATCTCTGTGAACGGAGTCATTGGGTCGGGGATCTTCAAATTGCCCGCCACGGTTGCGGCATTGATGGGTCCGGCGAGTCCGGTGGCATACCTGCTGGCCGCTCTCGCAACCACTCTCGTCGTGTTGTGCTTCGCCGAGGCCGGCAGCAGATTCGACAGAACGGGCGGCCCTTATCTCTACGCGCGCGAGGCGTTCGGAAGCTTCGTAGGATTCGAAGTAGGCTGGCTATATCTACTGACCCGCCTGGCGGCAGCCGCGGCGATCAGCAACGCATTCACCGCCTACCTCGGGTATTTCTGGCTGCCGCTCGGAAGCGGCGCGGGTCGCGTTATCGCTATCACGGCTCTCTTGTTCGGATTGGCATGGCTGAACCTGGTCGGGATTCGCTACGGCGCCTGGACGGTCAACATTCTCACCGCGGCCAAACTCATTCCCCTGCTGCTGTTCATCTGCGTCGGATTGTTCGCAGCAGATCATCACGCCTACAAACTGCTTGCGCTTCCGGACTCAAGTGGCCTGCGACAGGCAAGTCTGCTCTTGATCTTCGCCTTCGGAGGTTTCGAGAACGCCTCAATTCCCAGTGAAGAGGTCAAGAACCCCAGGACAAATCTCCCGATCGCGCTGCTGACCTCAATCACCGTGACCACCGTCGTCTATGTGCTCATTCAAATTGTCGCCTTGGGGACGCTTCCGGGGCTTGCCGTAGACGAAACACCATTGGCTTCCGCGAGTCGAGTATTCCTGGGAAGCGCAGGGGCTGCGCTCATGACGATTGGGGCAATTCTTTCGACAACCGGAAGCAATAGCGCGATCCTGCTTGTCGGGCCTCGAGTCCTCTTTGCGATGGGCGAAGGAGGTCAGTTGCCGCGAGCGCTCGCCCGAATCCATCCGCGTTATCGTACGCCTTACGTTTCGGTGATTCTGTTCGCGCTCATCTCGTGGAGCCTTGCGGTGTACGGAAACTTTGCTCAGCTCGTGGCATTGAGTGCGATTGCGCGCCTGGTCTTCAGCGTAACGACGTGTCTGGCGGTGCCGGTGTTGCGGCGAAAGATGTCGGTCGACGAGAGCAAGTTCAGACTTCCAGGTGGAGTCTTGATTCCGGCATTAGCGGCTGCGATCTCTCTGTGGCTGCTGAGCGGAATCACCGGGTCTCAGGCTTTGGCGGGTGTTGCGGCACTGGCAGTCGGCGCTTTGCTCTGGGAACTCTTCCGTTCGAAGTCAGCGCCGCGGCGCAAGTGAAGAGGCTTGCCAGTTATCACGTGCCGGTTGTAGGCTCTGCGTTGTGTCAGAAGAGAACTGAGCCGCGTTCTCGATCGCACAGTTCGGAGAGGGAGGAAACAAAATGGACACTCGGACCAGAGGAATGCTGATAGCTGGTGTCTTGCTCGCGTGTGCGGCTGCGGCGCAGGCCCAGCAGAAGCCAAACATCATTGCATTCGGAAGCGATTCGCCGGATCGGGGAACAACACGAGTCGGCTACTGGAACAGAGCGAAGAACCATGGCGCGGGCCAGTTCGCAATCGATCACGGCCGGCCCGCATGGAAGAAAGACTATGAAGACACTGCGAAGTTCGACGCGATGACCAAAGGGAAGGTGTGGCGTCTGGGCGATAACTTCTGGACGACGTTGGATACAGACATGCCTTTGACCATTTCAGGGAAGACGGTTCCGGCCGGAGTCTGGTACCTGGGAGTGGCACGATCCGCGGACGGCGCGCAGTGGAACCTGGTATTCATCGATCCGGCTAAGGCGCGCGCCGGTCACATGGACGCGTCGGAGATCGATCACGCGCCCATCGAGTTCAAGGCGCCGCTAACCCTGGAGCAGGTTACCGACTTGAAAGACAAGGTGACGATTGACTTGATCTACAAGGAGCCGAACGTTCGAGACGTGACGCTGAGAATCGCCTGGGGCAAGCTGCAGTTGAGCGCGCCAATCAAAGTGCCGGCGCTGGAGTGATGAGATCCCTGGCTTGTCCAGGTAAGCGGATTGAAAAGTGTTGGCGCCAGCGATCGTGTCCGCTGTGAAGGGACGGAGCCACGAATTACACGAATTCCACGAATGACCACGAATGATTCGTGTAGATTCGTTGAATTCGTGTAATTCGTGGCTTCGACCGCTCATTTATCGAACCTAATCCTGCATTCCACTAACCGACGCGAACTCGGCGACTCCTTGATTACCTTGCCCGGGAAAGCGCCTGATTATAGACTTCCTCGCGAGCGCCTACTCCGAAGCCCCGCATTCGAAGATACACAAGAATTGAGGTCTGAAATGAAGCAAACTCTCGTTAGATTGGTGCTTGCCGCCGTGTGTTTTACCCTAACCGCTTCAAGCGGGACACACGCTCAAGACGCAAGGCGCCCAGAAGTTCGTTTTGTCTCCACAACCAAAGCCGCAACGATGGAGAAGGAGTTGAACGAGTTAGCCGCGCAGGGCTTCCGCCTTGAGCGCTTCTCCA
>JBGPFL010000093.1:0-9998 GCA_041483295.1 Blastocatellia bacterium
GGACCTCGAGCGAGAGCGCGGCATCACCATCATGGCCAAGAACGCTGCCGTCCACTATGGCGGTGTGAAGATCAACATCGTGGATACGCCAGGCCACTCGGATTTCGGCGGCGAAGTTGAACGCGTTCTCAAAATGGTCGACGGCGTTATGCTGCTCGTCGATGCCAGCGAGGGCCCGCTTCCACAGACTCGATACGTTCTTTCGAAGGCTCTGGCTCTAAGTCTGCCTGCCGTAGTTGTGATCAACAAGATCGACCGCCAGGATGCGCGCGCCGCCGAGGTCGTAAGCGAAGTGTTCGATCTCTTCATCGATCTCGATGCCACCGACGAGCAGAACGATTTTCCCGTCATCTACACAATTGCGCGCGAGGGCATTGCCAAGCGCGAGCTCGCGGACGAGAGTGCGGACCTGAGGCCGCTGTTCGACCAGATCTTGAAAACGATTCCGCCTCCCGCGGGCCCTGTTGAAGAGGTGTTACAACTGCTGGTGGCGAATCTGGACTACAACGACTACGTTGGCCGGCTCGCGATCGGCAGAATATTTGCAGGGTCGGTCGCCGTTGGAGATCAGATCTCGATATGCAAGCTGGACGGGAGGATCGAGAAGAACAAGGTAACCAAGATGTACGCCTTCGAGGGCATGAAGCAGACGCTGATCGATCACGCCGAGGCCGGCGAGATAGTCGTGCTCGCCGGCATCGAAGACATTTACATCGGCGAGACGATCTCAGCGGCTGATGATCCGCGCCCTCTGCCTCGAATAACGGTCGATGAGCCGACTATTTCGATGATCTTTAGCGTAAACACCTCTCCCTTCTCCGGACGCGAAGGCAAGTGGGTGACCTCGAGGAAAGTAAGAGAGAGGCTGGACAAAGAGGCGCTTGCAAACGTGGCTATTCGGGTGGAATTGACCGACTCGATGGACAGCTTCAAGGTTTCCGGCAGAGGCGAGCTGCAACTGGCGATCATTATCGAGATGATGCGGCGCGAGGGGTACGAGCTTCAGGTCTCAAAGCCGGAAGTCATAACCCGTCACGACAACGGGCGAAAGCTCGAGCCTATCGAACAGACCGTCATCGACTGTCCCGAAACATTCATAGGAGTAGTTACGGAGGCTCTTGGCCGCCGGCGCGGGCGAATGATCAAGATGATCAACCATGGCACGGGCCGCGTCCGGCTGGAGTTCGAGGTTCCCTCGCGTGGGCTGATCGCCTTCCGCAGTGAGTTCCTGACAGACACTAAGGGCACAGGGCTGCTTAACACGATCTTCCTGCGATGGGATGAATGGCAGGGGTCGATCACCCAGCGCATAACCGGGGCTCTCGTAGCCGACCGGCTCGGACCTGCGACTACCTACGCTCTCTTCAACCTTCAAGAGCGAGGCGAGCTATTTGTGAAGCCCGGAACAGGCGTCTACGAAGGGATGATCGTCGGCGAGAACGCCCGCGACGTGGATATGGATGTGAATGTGGTCAAGGAGAAGAAGCTAACAAACATGCGAGCGTCGAGCGCGGATGACGCGATGCGCCTTGTGCCCTTTCGGGAGCTCTCACTCGAGCAGGCATTGGAGTTCATTCGGGAAGACGAATTCGTCGAGGTCACCCCGCAATCCATTCGCATGCGCAAGAAGATACTCGCGTCGAACCAGCGCCCTAAGGGCCGCAACACAGAATAGCGACGCAATAGGCGCCCCTTCGCGTCGACCGGTGATCGCTGATTCTTGTCTTCGAACTCTTCACATCATCAGGAGGGTCGCCATGGAGTACCGACCCGCAAGATTCCTACCCGCTTCTCCTCAAACCAGGTCTTCTCTTTTTTCTACGCCTCGCGCTCAACATTCGAGGGCAAGTTGTTATACTCGGAGGTAGATGAGAACCCGGCAGCCAGGAGATCTCCGTGACTGAGACATCACACCATCGGCAACTCATCACCATTCTTAAAGCTGCGTACTCAGGCGAGCTCGCGGCAGGATATGCGTACCGGGGCCACTGGAAGTCTGTCAGCAGCCAAATCGAGCGCGAAAGAATCCGACAGATAGAGAACGACGAATGGGTCCACCGCAAGAGAGTCGGAGAGATGCTCGACACTCTGGGGTCACGTCCCTCGAGTATCAAGGAAGTGCGCATGTGGCTAACCGGGCGAATTATCGGGGCTCTCTGTCACGTGATCGGATGGTTCCTGCCGATGTACTTTGCCGGCCGGCTCGAGGGCCGCAACGTGAAAGAGTACGAAGAGGCCGCCGTGCATGCGGGAGCGCTCGAGTTGAAGCAGTTTGAGAGCGAGTTGCGGATCATGCGGTCGGTCGAGAGAGAGCATGAGTTGTTCTTTCTCAATGCCGTTGCGGGCCACCGGCTGCTTTCACTAGTGCAGCCGATCTTCAAGTGGGGAACTCCCAACGGTGCGGCGGAGCCCGGTAGCACCGCCGTTGCGCTGGAACCTGGATTGAAAGACGAGCCGTACAAGCACCCGTTATCCGGCGAGGGAGACTGATCCAGCGCCCCTCTTGCTTCTAATGTCGCTTCTAATGTTGCTTCTGAGAACACCCAATCAAGAAGTAATCCGCCGCTTCCTCTCGGGACAAGCAGACCAACCATTCTCTTATTCTGAAGTCGGGGCCTCACGAAATGCTCCCCCTCCCGGCTACACTGTGGATCACAACAGGATCGAGCTTGGACGCGGCGCCGAGATCTTCGCACGAGCCGTTGAAGCCCTGAGACGATGGGAGATGTTCAATCTCGGCTGGGTTCAACTCTACTGGCCCGATGCGCCGGTCGCCGTCGGGACTGACGTTGCTGTGCTGGCTCGCCACCTCGGTTTCTATTCACTGAATGCGTGTCGGGTCGTTTATGTTGTGGATGACGATGGCCCGCTCAGGAGGTATGGATTTGCCTACGGTACGCTTCCGAATCATGCCGAGCAGGGTGAAGAGCGGTTCACCATTGAATGGCAGAGCGACGATTCGGTATGGTACGACATATTGGCCCTCTCAAGACCGAACCAGCTCCTGGCGAAGGTTGGCTATCCGATGACCAGGCTCTTGCAAAAACGGTTCGCTGAGGATTCTAAGCGGGCGATGATGAGAGCAGTCTCCTCCTGAATGAATGACTAGAACCCGACCGATGTCCGATGAGATCTTTTCGGGCCGTCTTCGAGCTTCACTACATAGGCGCAAAGGACGCAAAGGGGGGCGCAGAGAAAACTGTGAAGAGACGCTGCTTGTTCAAGTCCAGGTCCCACGGACGATGTCCTACGCTGTTTTGGCTCTCCCAAGTCTGGATAGCGGGGATCTCCTGCTTCCTTCCTTGATAAACACCGTAGGTCGAAAGTAACAGCGACAATTCTTTTTTCATTACTGTACTTTATTGGACAGAAATCCTTCTCAAGTCCGCATATCATAGGGAATCTAAACTCAAGTCGGTTGGTGCATCGGCACGACGCGACAAGTTTGTAGGCAAAAGACTGAAACTTGGAGGTCTGCTATGCTTTGGACAATCTTCGTTATCATCCTCGTTCTGTGGTTGTTGGGTTTCATCGGCGGCGTTGGTGGAAACCTGGTCCACCTGTTGATCGTCGTTGCCCTCATCGTGTTGATCTTCAACCTGCTCAGCGGTCGCCGAGCGGTGCTCTAATGCCATCCCACTCGGGATCCTGGTAGCACAGAGATCGTAATCGGCACAGCGACACGAGCTCATGGTGATTCTCATCACATTCTTCTCAGAGGAAAGCACCGGGGCGGATACCTCTGGAATTGACGGTGCGCTTGTAGCCCTTGCCAGTTTCTCGCCGGCGTCGCCTAGTAATCGAGTCGTCCGGCAGAACCACTTTGCAACCGCCAATACACATGCGGAAAGAGCCAGCCCAATGCGCGGGATGGCCTGATACGCAAGCTTCTCGCGAAGATGTCGAAGATGCACACGGCGGCACGAGGAATCTCCTCAAGCAGATTGATTTCCACATCGAGACCACCCGTTGGAGGCGCGATGGAGCAGGATTCAGATATGGTCGATCTCTATGAGCAGATGCTGTCCGAACGCGCGGCAAAAGGCGTCAGGCCGGTCCTCTATATCTCATCGTGCACGGACCTTGAGTGCAGCATCCTCGTGCTACTGAATGACGCCGAGGCCGGACGTTTTGGCGTGCCGTCGCCGACGCCTTTCAGAAGATTCGGCTACCACTTCCTGAAGGACTAATCTGGGCAGATCGGAACTGGCCGTGATACTCTCGAAGTGGATCGGAAATCACGAGATACAAGGCCGGGCGTCGCCAGATGTTCGTCAATCCACAATCCCAGCTCCTCACGTTTCGAGGTTTGGTGCTTCAGTTGCTGAATGAGCTTTGTCGGCGATCGTGCTGGAGGTGGAAGGAGTAGGATGAATACACTTCGCCCATTTACGGGTGGGCTTCTTGCCTTTGTCGTTATCCTTGCCGGCGTCGGCTGTGAGAGCGAGTCGCCAAAGAGAACGCCTGACACCACCGCCAAAACAAATACCGCAAGCCCTACTCCGCCTACTCCAGCTCCACCTGCCTCGGTGGCAGAGAATGTTCCGGCCGAAGCACCTAAGACTCAGCCGGTAACGCTGCCTGTGCTTGATGCGTTCTTCGCACAGGAGGGGTTCGCGGCAGAGCTGAAGTCGAAACTGCAATTGACTGACGAGCAAGTCAGCAAGCTCAAGAACATCGCGCGCCAGGAGACTTCCAAGCTGCGCGAAGCCGACAAGGACGATCAAGGCACTGCTCGGGCGACTGCGGCCCGTCAAGAGGCCTCTGAAAAGATCAGAGCGACAATCGGCGAGGAAAAGACGCGGGAGCTGATCTCCTTTGTAAGCGAGCGCTGGAGCGGCGACGTCGGCACCACAAAACCTCCTCCGGCAACTCCGCCACCTGCGCAAACTCCCGCCGCAGCGCCTAAGAACGCTGATGCATCAAATCCAGACAGTGGCGTAGTCCCGAAGGACAAGCGCATTGTCGTCAATGCACCTGCCTTTAGAATGGATATCTTTGAAGACGGAAAGCTAATCAAGTCTTACAAGATCGGCATCGGCTATCCTGAATTTCCCCTTCCGACGGGACTCCGCAAAGCAGACGCAATCATCTTCAACCCGACATGGACACCCCCAGACGAACCCTGGGTTGAATCGAAAAGCAGCGAGGTGAAGGTGGGCAAGCTGATCGAGGCTGGCGATAAGCTCAATCCCCTTGGGCCGATCAAGATTCCAATAGGCCTACCGTCGCTCATACACGGCGGCAAATCTCCAGGTAAGATTGGTGCCTTCGCGTCGCATGGCTGCGTTGGCCTGACCAATTCGCAAGTCGACGACTTTGCTAAACGCCTCGCGCAACTTAGCGGGACGCATATTTCAGACGAACAGATCTCGGATTACAAGAAGAACAAAACGCAGACCAGGTCTGTGAAATTGAGCAAATCAGTTCCGGTGGAGTTGCGCTATGACACCATAACAGTCGAGGATGGCAAACTGCACATCTATCGTGACGTGTATGATCGCGGCACGAATGCAGAAGAGAACCTACAGAAGGTGCTGCAGCCCTACGGAGTGTCGCTTGATCAATTGAGTGACAGTAAGCGCGCCGAGGTGGTACGGGCTCTTAGGCTGATGGCCCGCGACGCAAGCGGCAAGACGTCAGCAGCCGAAACCACCAGCTCCGCGATGTCGTCAAAGAGCGCTTCGCCGAAAAAGGATGACAAGAGTGATAAGGTAAGAGGAAAAGCGAAGCCACAGAATACCGGCCAGGTGACGCGAACTATCAAAGGGGGAAAGGAAGTGGTCATCTAGATTGAAGCGCTCAAAGGCAAAGGCTATCCCGCACCTGTCGATCTCGACTCTGGCGTAGCGCCGAAGAAAGCCGCGGCACGAAAGAAGAAGTAGGCAGTAGGCGGTAGGCAGTAGGCAGTGAGGAGTACGGATTTGAGGTTGCCAGGTCCTGGAAGAAGTAAGCAGTAGGCTGAAGGAGCAGGCGTTAGGCAGCGGTGTTGAGCGGTTCAACCGGCAGCCGCCACAGTATGATCGAAGAGGACCTGGCAACCCCGAACACCGAACTGCCTACTAGAAACTGCCTTCTGCCTACCGCCTACCGCCTACGGCCTACCGCCTACTGCCTACTGCCTACCGCCTACTGCGCCTACTAGAAACGGATACGGATTGATCGGATCTCCGCCACTCCACTGGCGCGGCGTTGAGACTTTCGAGATCGCAAAGTGGAGGTGATAGTTTCCAACTCCGGCGTTGCCTGTGTCCCCGACATAAGCGATCAAATCGCCCCGCCGCAATTGTTTTCCCTCCGCGATACCTTCCGCATAACCCATCAGGTGTGCATAGTAATATACGTAGCGGCCTGATGTATCGAGTTGGTAAAGCGTTATTCCACCCTTTTCGCTTTGAAAGAGCTTCGTCACAGACCCGTCAGCAGTCGCCAGTATCGGGGTTCCCTGAGGCGCCATTATATCGAGCGCGTTGTGTTGTCGTCCTTCGGAACGCCCCTGATTGAAATTGTCGCGCAAGTCGCTCGCCGTCTTGCTCGCCACCGGTATCAGCAGGTTTCTAGATACAAGATAATCGAGATCCTCATCGGTGATTGAATTCCTCCATTCCATCGCCGGTCCGGGATCTGGCGGCGGCGGCGCGGGGGGCGGATTCTCCTTCGATTTGTCGGCCTCCCAGTGAGCCGTCGGCCTTGTGGGAGCAGGATCCGGCTTAGGGGTGCCAGGCTGTGAGTGAGTGGTCTCCGAGCTCAAACGCATCCGCGGATCCAGCAAGACCACGACGCCAACAATCACGCACAACAGTGCGACCACGGCCAGGATTACGCGCTTTCGGGCGACTGACACGTTGCGCTTGCGCTTCACTTTCTTGCACCCACAGATTGTAAGGTCATTCCTGATAAGAGGGACATTCCTAGTGCAGTATAGCACCTGGAGTCCTTGAGCTGTCTCTTACTTGCCAATCGGGGCGCCCGAGCCGAATCGCACGTTGTTCGTCATCAGTCCTGGTCGCGGCAATTATTATCCATCTTGTCCGATATTGGACAATCCTGCACGTGTCGCTACGGTTTGCGGATACCGAGGAAGAAGCAGTTGCCCGTGGTAGACTACCGATTACCACGGGCCGGGTCAGCACGTGCGGCTCAGTGGATAACTATCGGAGGGAATGCCTATGAGTGCGGAGAAACAACCCGACACCATCCGACCTGAAACCGACCGACAGAATAGCCGGTTGATGCGAGTAGGCATCTATGCCGGCGTACTCCTCGCCGTATTCTTGCTTGGATTGATTCCAATGTGGCTCACGGCCCGTGAGTCCGCAAGCCAACTCGCCGAGGCGCGACGTGAACTGAAACTACTTCAAATACAGAACACGCTGGCTTCTGCGGCCGTTGACGCGCGACGCGCCGAGTATGAACCCGCGCGCCAAGCTGCCAGTGACTTCTTTGTGAGCCTGCGCGCAGAGATGGATCGCGGGAATGATTCGGCTCTGACTCAAGCGCAGCGCGACAGAGTCACGCAGCTATTCGCTCAGCGGGACGAGATAATTACTCTGCTTGCTCGAAGCGACCCGGTTTCCGCGGACCGCTTGTCAGACCTGTATCTTGCCTACCGCAGAGCGATGAAGGGTGCGTAAAGAAATTGCGAATTTCAAAATTCGCAATCCCTGGGACGGAGATGCAGTAATGCCACAGACGTCACTCACTGAAAGACACTTCACTGCGGGAGACACGGTACGCGACATTGTGATCGGCATGTCAGATGGGCTGACCGTTCCTTTCGCACTTGCAGCGGGCTTGTCCGGCGCGGTCAGCTCAAGCGGCATCATCATCACTGCCGGATTGGCAGAGATTGCCGCCGGCGCTATCGCCATGGGTTTGGGCGGTTACAGGTACGTGACGAACGTGCCTGCTTCAGGTACAAACACTCCAATCCAGAGATCGAGTCATGCGTTCCGTGCGCTTGTGCTTTTGAGGGTCATCTTTCGCACGATAGAGTCGTTCTCTGTCCTCGAAGGCCAGTCCAGCACGGTGATGACTTTGATCGTTGAGGCCAAAGATGCAACTGATAAAGATATCCGTTTTGTTAGCGGTCGTAGCGATATTCGTGTCGTCAGCCGCCTACACCCGTATAGTTGAGAGTCAAGCGGTTAGCGAAGCGCCGACGGGTTTCGATAGCCAGACAAACGGTTTCGTTAAGCAGAAGAAGTTCGCCGCAGCCAAAGCGACGTTCGAAGAGCGCGAGGATATAGGCGATGGGTTGGGGCCCGTCTACAATGCGCAGTCATGCGCGGAATGCCACCAGAATCCAGTCACCGGCGGAATCAGTCAGATCATAGAGCTCCGGGCCGGCCACTATGACGGTGAGAAGTTCATCGAGCATCCGGGCGGATCGCTCATTCACTCTCGGGCGATCAATGCCGCGATACAGGAGCGCGTGTTCGACGGCAACGAGGTCAGGGCCTTTCGCGCGTCGGTCAACACGCTGGGCGACGGCTTCGTCGAAGCCATCGACGACCTCACCTTGATTGCAATCGCCGACAGGCAGCCCGGCCAGTCTCGAGACAAGATCGCCGGACAGGTCATTCGCGTCCCGGTGCTCGAGGCTGACGGTGCCCGCCGCGCAGGGCGTTTCGGATGGAAGAACCAGCACGCCAGCCTGCTTTCGTTCTGCGCGGATGCCTACGTCAACGAGATGGGTATCACGAGCCCTATGCTGCCCACAGAGAACAAGTCAAACGGACGTGCGATTGCAGCATTCGACTCGGTGGCTGATCCGGAAAATCTCGAAGATGTGGACACCTTCGCCCAGTTTATCAGAGCTACGAAAGCTCCCCCGCGCGATGAAGAGCTGGCGGCCACTCAAGATGCACGGACGGGATCCAATCTCTTCGTGGAGATCGGTTGTGCCATCTGTCACGTCCCCTCGATCTTGACGGCGCCGGCGGGTACCGTGATAAACGCGGGCGCGTTCACCGTGCCTCCGGCGCTCGGCAGCAAGATCATTCATCCGTTCAGCGATTTCCTGTTGCACGACGTCGGCACAGGTGACGGGATAGTTCAAAGCGGCGGGCAGTCGACCATGAACAAGCTCCGAACGGCGCCTCTATGGGGAGTTCGCACTCGGGACCGCTTGATGCACGACGGAGGTTCAATCACTTTTGGCGAGGCCATCCTCCGTCACGGCGGCGAGGCCAGTCTGGTCATCAAAGAGTATCGTAGGCTGAGCGACGCAGAAAAAGATCAGATCATTACTTTTCTCAAGTCACTCTAGCTCGTGTGACTCCAGCACTATCGAGGTTGGGTACGCACGCTTCCAGCGTGCGTACCCGCGAGCCCGCACGCTGGAAGCGTGCGTACCCAGGCCCTATTCTTATTGTGCAGTCCAGCCTCCATCGACGAAGAGAGCGCTTCCCGTGACATAAGATCCCGCATCGGAGGCCAGAAAGACCGCCGCCCCCGCGATCTCGTGCAACTCGCCCCAGCGGCCCATCGGGATCTTCTCCACAAACGCCCGATACTTCTCCGGGTCCTCGAGTAACTGCTTGTTCATATCGGTCGCGAACGGGCCGGGGCAGATGGCGTTGACCGTGACTCCCTGGGTCGCCCACTCCAACGCCAGCACCCGAGTCAAGTTGAGAACTCCCGCCTTTGATGAAGCGTACGGGGCGCGCCCAGGAATGGCGATGACGGATAAGATGGATCCCATGTTGATGATCCGTCCCCAACCGCGCCGGCACATCCCGGGGCCGAATGCCTGTGCACATAGAAACGGAGCTTTCAGGTTGGTCGACATCACTGTCTCCCATTCCGCTTCAGACAACTCCGCGGCTGGTCCGCGAATATTGATTCCGGCGTTGTTGACCAGAATGTCAACGGAACCGATAGAACTCTCCACAGCGGCTCTTAGTTTTTCGATGTCCGATGACTTGCTGACATCCGCCTCGAAGGCGAACGCCCGACTTCCCGTCGAAGAGGTGATCTCATTCGCCGCCGCTTGA
>JBGPFL010000094.1:0-9990 GCA_041483295.1 Blastocatellia bacterium
AGAGTTGTGCGCAATAGAAGTCCCGGACGATAGTGCTTACGCGAGAAAAAGCTGGACAGAGCCGTGAACGCGAGCGCCCGCTGATACTGGAGTGTACTCCGTTGCGATGAGGTCTCTCCTGCACCCGCTCGCTGCACAATGCAGCTCCGGAGTCGAGCGGTTTCGCAATTCTCTGCCTGAGAAGAATCACTCACGCATATGCGCGAAAACGCGCAACATTGCCTGACCACACCCGCTTGTCCCACAGATCCCAACGAATATCGCAGCTCTCGCGGCATCCGACATCGGCACACTCGTTGCGTTAGTGAAACAGAGAATTCGAGGGTATAGGTCTGCCCGTATTCTCGCATCCGTGACGAGGCTAGGCGAATGCATCCACGTTTCCGGGCATGCGGAGTGACCTCTCAAACCTCGACTCTCTGAAAGGAGAACAAGTATGGTAGCCAAGATGCAAAACATGACTGACAAACAGCTTCAGGAAGCTGTGCTCCATGAGATCGACTGGGATCCGGAAATCACCTCAACTGATATCAGTGTTGTAGCCAAGGCCGGCGTTGTGACCTTGACCGGGTTCGTGCACAGCTATCTTGAGAAAGTAGCAGCCGAAAAGGGCGCTAAACGGGTTTACGGGACGAAAGCCGTCGCCAATGACATCGAAGTCAAAGTGGGCCTGGCCCGGACCGATCCCGAGATCGCCCGAGATGCACTACAGGCATTGAAGACACACGTCAGCGTGCCGGACGACAAGATCAAAATCACCGTCAAGAACGGATGGCTCACACTGGAAGGCAAGGTGGATTGGCAGTTTCAGAAGAGCAGCGCAGAGTCGGCCGTTAAGAATCTTGCCGGCATAAAGGCTGTTTCCAACGAGATAACCGTCAAGCCAGTGGCTTCTGCAGGCCAGGTTAGCGCCAAGATCGAAGATGCCCTCCGCCGTAGCGCCGAGGTCGATGCCCGCCGTATTTCGGTGGATGCTCTCGACGGTACCGTGAAACTCTGGGGCAGTGTCCGTTCTTGGGCGGAAAAGGAGGAAGCCGAGCGGGCTGCCTGGGCGGCGCCCGGGGTCTCCAAGGTCGAGAACCATATCAGCGTAGTGCCGTAGCAGCAGAGTTGGGTAGGCCCGCGAGAATGGTCGAGCGGCCATGTCGCGGGCTGTGCCCTTCTTGCTAAACACACGGACCGTCAAGACGAGGCTAGGAGAGAGAGGATCTGGTGGATGAGAATCCTGATCTATCGCGGATTCAAGCGTTTGTTGCTCGGCTCGGTATCTCAAGCCGTAGCCTCACACTCGAACTGCTCGGTGGAGATCGTGCGCAGCAAGCTGACTGCGGCCACCCCGCACGGCTGAAGGCTGGCTATTGAGGAACGGGTCACAGCGAAGATGAAGAGGAGTCGAAAGATGTTGAGGCAACTGAGCGAGAACGAGACGCTGGACCTACTTGCTTCAGGACGAGTTGGCAGGTTGGGTTGCATAGTCGAGGGTGCGCCGTATGTCGTACCGGTGAGCTACATCTTCCGGGACGATTGCATCTACATTCACTCGCTGTTGGGCCGCAAGATCGCAGCGCTGCGAGCCAATCCCAAGGCGTGCCTTCAGGTAGACGATATCTGCGACGAATATCAATGGCGCAGCGCAATCGCATTCGGCGACTATCACGAGATGACTGACTCCGCCGAACGCGATCGGGCCTTACGCGAACTGCTTCAATGCTTTCCGCACCTGACGCCGGTCGAGTCTGTACCGGTCCACGATGGAGGCTCCTCGGTCATCGTCTTTTGCATTCAGGTCCAGCGACTGAGCGGAGTTGGTGAATCGTAGCTTACCCTTCGGCTTCATTTCGATGTCCAACTCTAGCTTCGGACGAGCGGAAGAGAGGGCTTCTTGGATGACTGACGGCCTCCGTCACCGCTCTTTCTTAAATTGTCTGCTACCAGGAACACAATGCCGATTGCCAGCCAGAAAGCAATTCTGATCCAGTTGCCTGATTCAAAACCCTCCAGCGTGGCGATGCCAAAAAAGATCAAGAACACCGTAAAGTTGACGCCCAGATTTACTCTTTTCATAGTCACCTCCTCGGGTAACACGGCCTATGCCATGTTGTCGCGAATGGTACCAGTGCCTAGTGCGGGCCTGCTAAGCCGCGCCCCGATCTCAGTATGCTCCACGCCAGATATGCCCCCAACCCGGTCGCACATACGAACCCAAAGGTAAAGGCAACCCAGGCCCAACGCTCCCACCCCGGCGGACGATACACCAACATCAATATCGCCAGGCCGTTGGTGAAAGCGCCGGCTATGACGCCAAGAACTATTCTGTTCGCCAGCTGCTCCAGCCGTCCGACGATCGGCTCGAAGTGTTCAGGGCGGACGCCTATCTGTACCTCTCCGCGCTCAAGTTCGCCGATTATCCGTCTGAGTTGCTGCGGCGCTTCCACTCCAAGGCGAGCGATGTCCAGGCTCGCCTGTCCCAGCTTTTTTGCCCAGAGTCGTGGGGAGTACTGCCGAAGCAACATCCTCTCGGCATAGGGCGCGAGGGCAGTCGTCAAGTGAAAGTCGGGGTCGAGCCGCGCGCCCACGCTTTCGCTCATCACGAGGGTCTTGAGCAGCAACGCCAGGTTTGGCGGCAAGTGCATGTGATGACGCCGTACGACGGCGAACGCATCCTCCAACAGCGGTCCGATGCAAATCTCACCAAGCGCCTTACCGTAGTAGCGCGACATCAGATGATCCAGATCGCGTCCGAGCAGTTCGCGGTCCACCCGCTGCCTGGTCACCCCAAGCTCGAGCAGCGCGTCGACCAGCCGCTCGCTGTCCTGTGTGGTTATGGCCAGTAGCAAACCTGCCAGTTGCTCCTGCGTTCGCTCGTCCACCGTTCCCACCATGCCGAAGTCGATCAACCCGATACCGCCATCGGCTTCCATGAAGAAGTTGCCTGGGTGCGGATCGGCATGAAAGAACCCGTCCTCGAAGATCATCTTCAGCAAGACCCCCGTAGCGTGATGGGCGAAGCCCTTGCGATCAACTTCCTTGTCTCCGAAGACAGAAAGGTCATTGATCTTGACTCCGCGAATCCTCTCGAGCGTGAGCACGCGCGGTGTGGTGGCCTCCCAGTAGATTCGGGGAATGTGGACTGTGGAGTCGCCGCTGAAGTTCTCGGCGAATCGTTCAGCGTTGTGGCCCTCCCGAATATAGTCCAGCTCCGCGCGCAAGGTCTGCGCAAACTCTTGCGCCAGGCCGACCACGTCGTAGTGCTCTACAGAACTCCAGCGTCGAGCTGCAGCGGCGGCCAAGTGCTGCAGAATGTCCAGGTCTTCTTCGACCTGCTCGACAACCCCGGGCCTGCGCACTTTCACGACCACTTCGGTCCCATCCTTCAGTCGGGCCGCGTGTGCCTGCCCAATGGACGCAGTGGCGAGCGGTTCACAATCCCAGTAGGAAAAGAGGCTCTCGACAGACTGACCAAGTTCCTCCTCGATTCTTTGCTTGATTTCATCCGAGGGTACGGGCGACGCGGCATCCAGCAGCTTCGCGAGCTCGGCCTGGTAGTCCGGGGGCAACAGGTCAGCGCGAGTCGAGAGCACCTGCCCGAGCTTGATGAAGGTCGTGCCCATCTCTTCGAGTGCCAGGCGAACGTGCTCCGGCCGACTTGGCGGGTCTGCTCGATCGACGTGTCCCAGCGTGCGCACGAACGGTAGCACTCTTTCGAGCCCAAGCACGCTTACCAGGTAACCCAGCCCGTGGCGCGCCAGTACCTGAGCGATGTGGCGGGAGCGCTCCAGGTGAAGACTGTTCTGAAGTAGCAGCATCTCGAATGAACCAAACGCAAGGCAAGTGCCCATCGAAACAATGCCTTTACCGAACCATTTAGGTGTGGGGCTGGGTCTAATCCCGCAACATGCCGGGGGATTTTCCGCTCTCGGAAGGTGGGAAGGACCGCTGGGGCGAGCCGGACATGTTCAACGGGCGTAGTCACATTTAGGGATCTGGGAGGCTGCCGTCATGTACGATGACCACAGTTCCAACGGGCGTCATCTCGCTGAAGTCTTTTGCGGCAAACATAGGAATGCGGATGCAACCGTGGCTTGCTGGAGTGGCAGGAACCAAAGGGTTCCCGTGAATGGCTATGCCCGAGAGGATGTAGCTCGGATAGTAAAGGAGGCCGAGCGGACTCTTGTGCCAGCCCTTAAGTTTTCGCTGGACCGCGAATCGGCCCATTGGTGTTACCGCGCGGCGGGTCCAGCCTTCGGAAGTGAAAAGGTTGTCGCTACCAGTGGACACGGACAATATGTGGGACACGATGCCGCTTGTCTCAATGATGAACAGTACTTGTAGTTTCAGGTCTATCTCGACATGGGGATAGCTGCTTTCAAGAGGTCGGGGCCGATTTGCCTTGCGCAATGCCTCGAGTTCCTCGGCGTTCAGAGATCCGGTGCGTTTCCTGCCGTCCACCTTCTGAAAAGCGATCAGCGCCTGACGCGACGCCAGATCGAATGTCTGATCGATCGGGCCAGTCCAGTAGCCGAGATCCGCCAATCGCTGCTCGGCCTCACCTATCGCCTCGGGGTCGAGTGGAGCCTCGGTTTTCTGGTTGGTTGAGGGTTGCTTCTGCGGCGGTGACCCATAGGAATCAACAACGCAGACGAGCATGATCGCAGCCATAGCTATTAGGGCCGCCAACGCGCGGCCCCTATTCAGTCGAGTTCCAGGCCTTCTTTTCATAGCGAGCAGCCTCCTTACCGGACTATGTCAGTGCAACCGACGTACCGGGAGACTCGGGAGCTGATTCACTGCGATCACGGACAACTACCTACCTACCCAACGCTCGCCAGTCTCGGTGGCGTCATTTCCGATGCGTTGAGACTGGCGTCTTGGAGATCACCAGGATTCGTGTTGCGATATGAATGTGCGTCCGAAGGCGGCACTCACAGTCTTCATCCGAACAGTGCGCGGAAGCCGCTGCCAGGTGGCGCAAGGAACAGCCAAGAAATGATTTCGCCGCGGTTCATTGAGTCCATTGCTGAGGTAAACAACATGTCTGAGTCTATTGTGCGCAAGTCGCTGGATTGGATCCTCTGGTTGCGATGGGTGATGGCGAATGCAATCGGCGAAGTCGTGTGATTAGGCACGGCAGCGGCAGCAGGCGTGAGCCTGGCGTTGACTCTTGAGATGACGATGGGCAAATCCGCACGTCTCATCATTGCGGGCGTCATGATTTTTGGCCGGCACATTCGAGGGGATCGTTATTGGGGCGCAGTGGTTCGTATTGCGACGCGCTATTCACAACCTCCGTTGGCAACGCTGGGTGCTGGCGACTGGAATCGGCGCATTCGTGGCCTGGACGCTGGGAATGGTTCCCCCCAGCACCGCGATGACAATCGGAGCCGATGCGGCAGCGACCCCACCGCCCGAGATCAGTCATGCTCTGAGGTACGCGCTGGCCGCGTTGATGGGGGCTGCACTGGGACCGATTCTCGGTCTACCGCAATGGTGGTTGCTGCGCCGTTACTTGCAACGCGCTGGCTGGTGGGTATTCGCCAATGCCGCGGCTTGGATTGTGGGTATGCCCGTCATCTGCCCCGCCGCTTGGTGTTTGCGAAGTGCCTCCTGTCGCGCTTGTTCTCATCACGGACGACTCGCCTTCGCCTCGCCGAAGGTTCTTGCTTCGATAGCAACTTGCGAAGGTTTGAATCAGACGGTGCTGAGCGAACGGACCTACCTCAGCTTCAAGTGACAGAGCTGATCGAAAGCGGTCAATCCTTAAGTCAACGCCGAAAGATCATCACGTCGGGCGGGATACGCCTTGGTTCTTGAGTGGGTGTTAGCTTGCTTACCCGCGAGAGCCGGGCGTAGGCTTGAATCCCTAGCGGGAAACGCAGATGGTTCACAAAGAGAGCCAGCGACCCTTCGAGATGAACTCGAACGAATCAGGCGGTCGAACTCGATTTCGCACTTCAGCGTGAAAGCATCAGAAGGTGATGAACTCGGAGCAACGTGCGCATCATGAATAGCAGAATGTGGCTTGGGTTTGTTAGGTTTTTGGTGCGGGCGCCTGCATCGCGTCCCTTTATCGCTATGGCCTTTGTCGTTTTGATTCTGTATCCGCCTGTCCTCGGCTCCATGCAGGCAGGCGCGGGTAATCTTGACCCCTCGTTTGGCGACGACGGCAGGGTTACTACTGATTTCACCACAGATTTCACCTTCGTCAGTGGGGACAGGCTTAGCTCAATCGCCATTCAGAAGGACGGCAGAATCGTTGCCGCGGGAACTGCCGGTGGCCGAATCGCGCTTGCGCGCTACAACGTTGATGGCAGTCTCGACCTTGGCTTCGGTCTTGACGGCAAGGAAGCAATGTATCTGTCCACTGAGATTGTCAGTATTGCAATCCAAACAAACGGTATGATCATCGCCGCCGGATACACCTCACATAGATCACATCAAGCCTGTTTCTGCCGCTGGTGAGACAGTGGCCGACAATCTGGCTCTGGCGTTTCGTGTTCGCTACGAAAAGACCCGCGCGAAGCAGCTGTTGATCCGGAAACCGGCGACATGGTTCCCATCGTTAACCCGCGCGGCGAGATCAGGAGTGAGCACTTCAGGTGGGAGGCGGTCCCACTTGATTGGCATTACATCGCCGGGACGCGCGACAATTAACCTCTCGATCTGAACCGTCCGGTAATTCTGGCAATCCGGCAGGAAGAAGCCGTTCTTGGTCGCCATCCTTAAGGCCGTTAGCGCTCGCTCCGGGAAACCACTATTTCGAAGTACTCGCTCATGATCGTCGGCGACCATTCTCATAAATCACTGCAAGGAACAAGCCCATGAGAGTGTAGACTCCACGCAGGCGATAAGGTGGGAGACATGCATCCGTCGATTCTATTCCAAAAAACGATCACGGCGAGGCTCAGGACTCACCTCTCACTCTCTCTCATGTCGCTCGTCCTTCTCCAAGTCGCCGGTTGTTCGCACGGTGGCGCCAGTCCTTCTCCTGCTGCAGCGCGCGGCTTCAGACCAGTTGAGACGGAACTAGATCTCGGTGACGGATTGAAGTTCGAGTTCAGAGTCGGCTTCACGACTAGCGATGGGGCCGGACGTTTGCTCGTCGGCTATTCAAAATTGGAGCGCGCGAGCGAGACGAGCCTGGGCAGCTTCTTCCGAATATCGACTGATGGCGGCATCAGCTTCGGGTACGAGCGAAGTCTACCTGGAGGTCTGCGTTTCGTCGAAGGCGGGCTTGCGACAGTGAAGGGCGCTGCCTCGCCGGGTGGGGGCTCAAACATCGTCTACACCCAGTCTAAGGATGACGGCGAAACGTGGACTCAACCCTTTCAGATCAATGACGAACAGGGATCGGTGCGGGCGGGATTCGGCGGCGGCATCAGCTTCGTTCAGCCTTCGCCGGAGGAGGTCTATTGCCTGTGGACCGATCGGCGCCGTGGCTTCGTATCGCTCTTCTTTTCTGCGTCGCATGATAGCGGGCAAACCTGGACTCCCAACCAGGCGGTCGAATACGACTTCCGCGAAGGCGAACAGTCAGCTCCGAGGTTATTGGCAGGCGCGCGGGGCCGGTTGATTGCGATATGGATCGACTGGCGCGACCGGCAGACACTGGCTGACATTCGCGCCTCGTACTCAGATGACGGTGGTCAGCACTGGTCGCCGAGCCGGAAGATAAATGATGATTCCGAACACGTCTGGCAAATCGCGCCTAGTGCCGTAGTGAGAGGCGAGAAGATTTACGTAGCCTTTCAGGATTTCCGCGACCCCGGTGAAGAAGGCGATAACGACTGGAACATCTACTTCGCGCGGTCCTCCGACAATGGCCAAACCTGGTCCCGGAACGTGCGCGTCAATGACATCGAGGAAGGCCTGGACGCAAGTCCGCTATTGGCTGTGGACGAGGCTGGGACGCTCTACTGCGCGTGGAAGACTTGCCGGCAAAGTCTCTTCGGCCACGTGGCATTCTCCCACTCAACAGACGGAGGCGAGTTGTGGTCGCGCTCAATGCTTGTGTCTGAAAGCGCCGAATTGCTCAACCGCGACCTGATCTCGCCGCCGGCACCCGCAGGAGGAAAGGTGCTCTGCTGGTGGCGTGAGACGAGCTTCGACGCCGTCAAGGATCGCTTCGTATGGCTTGAGCCCACGAGCGAGCCGGCGGGAACCGAGGCGCGGGCCGGCAACCCAACGGTTTACGATGGCGGGGCGCCAGGCGATGTTGCGGGCGACGTGCTCTTCGCTGACGACTTCTCGAGCGAGACCACGGCGCGATGGCAACCCGAAGCGGGGGTGTGGATGGTGGTAGACGGAGCTTATATGGGCGTCGAACCGTCTTCGCAGACAAGCTTCTCCAGCTTTGCTCGCTTCAAAGAGCCTGACCGCTACATTCTACGCGGTCGGTTCAAGCTCGACCCTGTCAATCACTATCGGGCCAACATTTACTTTCGCGGCGACCCGGCGCGAGACGCGTATTACGTTATCACCAATGAGTTCAGGGCGGGGGCGTGGCTGAGTGTTCGGGATGGCTCAACATCGCGCTCGCTGCTTATAGGAAGGCCGATCGCCGAACGGCGCTTCCCATTCCAAAACAACCGCTGGTATCAATTCGCGCTGGTGGTAGCATCCGAAAGAGTCGACTATTACGTGGATGGCCGCTTGATGATGAGATCGGATTTGCCGCTTAGACTGCGAGCCGGCGCGATCGGCGTTGGGGGAGGCGGCCAGGCTCCGACCTATTTTGATGACCTCGTAGTATCAGAGTTCAAACCTCGAGCCGCGGGGGGCGGAGAGAAATGAAGGTGCGTAACAGAATCCTCTCTTTCGCCCTGCCCCTGACGCTCGTACCCTTCGTGTTGACGGCGCTCGCAGTCTACTACTTCGTTATCCGGGCTGATCAGATTCAACAGGATGAGGAAGAGAGGAAGCTGCTTGCCGAAGCGATTGTCAGCCTCAGGAACGAACAGGAAGGAGCGCGTCGCGACATCGAGCTGATCGCCGCGCTGCCGGCCATTACGGCATACCTCGAAGCGGTGACGGCCGCGACGAATCCATCACCGGTTGAAGACCTGAGACGCAGGGCATCGGAGGCGCAGACCATCCTTGAATTGTTTGCCAATCAGAACGCGTACTGCCTGCAACTGGGCCTGGTCGATCACCAGGGGCAGGAGCGAATCAAGTTCAGCAAGCTGCCGGGAAGCCAGCCGCTGGATTCAGTCAGGAGCAAGGATTACTTCAGAAGGACGCTCATTCACGGAGCGTTTCAGTCGCCAGTGGAGGAGGTTCGGCCGGGCAGGTTTGCTTCAGTGCTTACACATCGCGTATGGCGGAACGGGTTCCTGGGCGCCGTGGTCCTACACTTTAATGCCGATGTCTTTCAGAGGTCGATGAGGCCGCTGCTCGTCGACCACTCGCTCAACACGTTTCTGTTCGACGATCGCGGGATCATATTCTCCAGGTCGCTTGCCGGGCGTGAAGAAGAACGGTGCCTCGAACAGCTCGACCTGGCCAGGGAAGCCGGGACTCTTCTTGCATCACCTTCGGTCGAGATGCACGTCAGCGAGGTACCCTCGGGCGGCCGCACGTTTCTTTTCTCCGTCTTGCCGGCTGAAGCATTCATTCGCTCTATATTCGAGCCTCAATCGGGCGAGAACTGGTTCCTCGGCGTGCTTCGACCCAGGCAGGCGATAATCGAGCGGACACTGGCGTTTCAGCTCACCTTCTTCAGCATCTTGATAGCGGCGGTGGCGGCAGTGATGTGGGCGACGACGCGATACTCACGGCGAGTAACGGTGCCGCTCGAACGGGTAGCCGGCGCGACGGCCAAAATCGCGGCCGGAGACTTCGACATAAGCCTGGCCATCGACACCGGCGACGAAGTCGAAGACCTTGCGGCAGCGGTAAACCAGATGGCTGATGAGCTGAAGAAGTACCGGGCGGAGTTGGTGCGATCAGCCAAACTCGCTACCATCGGCGAGATGGCCTCTGAAATATCGCACG
>JBGPFL010000095.1:0-9988 GCA_041483295.1 Blastocatellia bacterium
AATGGCGCCGAGCCAGTCGGTTCCGGGAAAAAACTTCGGGTGGCGGCTCATGAAGCGGCCCAACCACCGCAACAGTTCAAGGTCAAATGCTATTGCCTCCTGGAGCGCGGGCCTCTGCACTTTTACTGCGACATCTTCACCCGTCACCAGAGTTGCGCGGTAGACCTGACCCAGGCTCGCAGATGCGACCGGATCGTCGCTGATGCTGGAGAAGACTTCCGCTACAGGTTGCCCGAGTTCGGACTCGATCACTCGCATCGCCCGCTTGTTTGGGAACGGAGGAACCGAGTCCTGGAGCAGGCTCAACTCATCGACGTATTCAATGGGCAACAGATCGGCCCGAGTTGCGAGCATCTGGCCGCTCTTGATGAAGGTCGGCCCAAGCGCAATCAAGCGCTCACGCAGACGGCCGGCCTGCTTTCTTAGCATGAACTCCCGCTTTTCTGACCGTCCGCCCAGCCATCCGCGCGAGTCGAGCACCACATAAACGGCGAACCAAAAGACCGTCCATAGCACTCGAATGCGGCGCGCGAACCTGAATCGTCCCTTATTACCTGGCATCACTAGGATTCTAATCTGCGCGAGGCCCGCTTCCAACAATTAATCTTCCCAGGCGTGAAAGCTTCGGCCATTCGGGCATAAGCAAAACCGTGAAGTTGTTTTAGTTTTATTAATTTTTCTACTGTTCGCCATCCAAGTACAATGGGGACGGTCGAATTGGGAGTCAACCGAGTGAAGCCCCGCACGAGGTTCCCCAAAAGGAGTTGCACCATGATTGACGAGATAGAGAATGAACTCGAAGACTACGTCGAGGCAAAGGACGACGAGTCATTGGATGCCTCCGATTCGGATCACGAAGAGGCTGAGGAAGCTGATAAGACTGATCTGCTCAAACTCTACCTCCGCGAGGCCGGCCGCGCGCCCATGCTGGATGCCAAGGGCGAAGCGGCCGCAGCCAGACGAATCGAACTCGCCCGGCAACGCCTGATGAAGTGGCTCTCTCGCTCTCCTGTGGTCGCCGAGTATTGCCTGTACTTGCAGGAGGCGTTGAACTCGGGCGACGAGCGAGCCGCTGACGTAATTGAGGCGGTGCAGCCCCGCGGCCAATCCCAGCAAGCGCCGTCGCCGGCACATCTCATACAGTCCGCTCTCGCACAGGTCGCGGCAGCATATGACAAACTGAACCTGATCAGCTTAAACCCGGCTCGCCTGTTGAGCGCGCGCAAGCGATCGCGCCGGATCGCAGCCGGCCGACTCCGGGCAAAGCTTCTCGTTCTGCTCTCGCGGTCGATTAGAGCAATGACCTTCACGCCCGCCGTCGAGCGCCGATTGACAAGGTTAATCGAGGAGGCCGGCCGAATAGCTCAGGCGCGCGAAAGGCGGGCCGGGAGTAGCGCGCATCAAATCCCGATTCCGGCTCTCCTTTGGGGCGCCAATGATCGAGTCCAAATCGATGCACTCGTATCGAAATTACTGGCGGAAGTTACAACGTCTGCAGATGAGATCGTTCGAGTCTCGAGGCAGGTGGCTGCTGCAGCCCTGGCGCTCAGCGCAGCAAAGCAGTACATGACCGAGTCCAATCTGAGACTCGTGATCTCAGTCGCTCGAAGCTACACCCGGCGAGGTCTCCCGTTTCTGGATTTGATTCAAGAAGGCAACGTCGGTCTGATGCGCGCCGTAGAGAAGTTCGACTGGAGGAGGGGCTTTCGGTTCTCGACCTATGCAATGTGGTGGATAAGGCAGTCAATGGCGCGAGCTCTTGACACTCAAAGCCGCATTGTCAGGCTGCCGGCTTCTGAACTTACCCTGATCAACAAAGTGGGCCGGGCGGCCCGGGCGATCGGCGGGGAGACCTATGAGCATGTCTCCAACGAAGAGATAGCCGAGCGGCTGGATGTGAATCCGGAGCGGGTGAGCGAGGCGGTCGGGTTCTCTCAGCACATCATCACTCTCGACGTCGCGGCAAACGACAACGGCGAAACGGCGGTTACCTTCATCGACGATGGAGATTATGCCAACCCGTTTGTGGCGGCCCTGGATCGATCACGACGCGATGCGATCCAAAGAGCGCTCGCCCAACTGACTCCGCGAGAGGCGAAGATACTGAGGATGCATTATGGACTGGAGGGCGGCGTCGAGCCGCACACACTTGAAGAGATCGGACAAGATCTCTCAGTCACTCGTGAACGTGTTCGGCAGATCGAGGCGGGCGCTCTTGCCAAGCTCCGAGAGCTGGCGGTCGGACAAACCCTTAGAGAATTCCTGACGGTCGCGTGATAGGCAGGGGTCGGGGGTCCGTTGTCAGTTGTCCGTGGTCAGTTGTTGGATTGCTCGCACTTATTCGTATCACCACTGACCAGGGACAACTGACCACGGACTACTGACAAATCTACGATTCCAGCACTACCTGAGCTATCGCAAGATCGCGAGAGTGAGTCAGTGAGATGTGGGCCTTCCTGGCGCCCAGTCGGTTGAAACATTCCAGCGCGCGTCCGCTAAGCTTGATCGAGGGTGCCCCCTTTTCGTCTCGGAGAACTTCGACATCGCGCCAGGCGATGCCGTTCGACCAGCCAGTCCCGAGCGCTTTCATCATCGCTTCCTTCGCCGCAAACCGCGCGGCATAGCTGGCAAACTTCGAGGCTCGCGGCTCACAATAGGCGATCTCCGCTTCGGTGAAGACCCGATCGCGAAATCTGCTGCCCCGACGCTCGAAGACCTCCTCTATGCGCGCGATCTCAACTATGTCGATCCCCGTGGCTACGATCATCGCCTCTTCCAACCATTCTCCGACCAACCGCTATGCCATTCACGATAGTGAGCGGCAATGCGTCAAACCTCGAACTCCACGAGATCGTTCGCGATCGTCGTTTCCTTAAAGATGGCGGCCGCCTCTTCGAGCAGGGGCGTGACATCCGCGAACCGCGTACTGAAGTGGGTGATGAGCAGTCGACGCGCGCCTGACTCGGCGGCTACCCGCGCAGCTTGAGCCGCAGTCGAGTGGCCGAACTCGCGAGCCTCAGCGCTGAGATCCTCAGTGTAAGTCGCCTCGTGGATCAGCAAATCAGCGTCGCGCGCAAGCTCGAGCGCCGCCGCGCAGGGGCGGGTATCAGTGCAGTAAGCGATCACTTTTCCGGGCCTCGTCGGGCCCAGAACATCTGCCGGATGTGCAACGCGGCCATCGGGTAGTTGAACATCGTTACCTGCCTGGAGTCGTCCGTACATCGGACCCTCAGGCACACCCAGAACTCGAGCGCGTTCCAGGTCGAACCTTCCCGGCCGAGGCCGCTCCTCGACTCTGTAGCCCAGTGCGAAGATACGATGATCTATGGGCCGCGCATAGACCACGTACTCCGCAGCTTCGTACACAACCGCGAGACCTCCCTCACGCGCCCCGGGGTATGCAGGTTCTCGCCGGCGTTCCTCAGGAGTGCCGTGCGCCCCGCCGTCGATCTCTCGAACTTCGAGCGGATAGTTTACAAACAGGATCTTCAATCGCGCGAGCGTGTCGAGGTACTCCCGAATGCCGGGTGGTCCGATCAACGTCAAGCCCCTCTCGCGTCGATCGAGCGCCATAGTGGAGAGCAAGCCGGGCAGCCCGTTAAAATGGTCGCCATGCAGATGGGTTATGAAGATGGCCGTCAGCTTGTTGGGGCTGAGTCCCGCCCGTTGAATCTGCATCTGGGTTGCTTCACCGCAATCGAAGAGCAGCCACTCGCCCTCGCGGACGACCGCCGTAGCGCTGACATTGCGCTTGAGAGTCGGTTTACCTGAACTGGTTCCAAGCGGGATGACCTTCATTCGACTCTTACAATAGCACAGCGGCGACGGGCAGCGGTCGCATCCGGCGCCTTTCCAGGGAGTCTGATGCGAGAGGCGATCTGACGGGGAGCGCGTGAAACTTCGTGCGACCGACGACCTTCACCGGACTCCTTTCGAAGACGCCGTCCCTGTGCTTCCCCGCCAGACTTGACGCACACCAGCGGTCACCGCGTCTTGGCGGTTGTTCGTATTGCTGGTAGACTCTTCGCGAATCTCTACCTCTCGGAGGAGTTTATGAAGCTCAGAAATTTCGTCGCGTCGTTCGTTCTGGGGCTGATGATGGTTGCCGGTGCGGCGGCTCAGGAAAAGTCGCCAAATGTGTCGCCCAAGCTGGTAATCGCATCGTTCACTCACGACTTTGGTGAGGTGAAACCGGGCACCGCGCTCAAGTACTCGTTCACATTCAGAAATCAAGGCAAGAGCGACCTCTTGATTCAAAGCGTCACCCCTGGCTGAGGCTGCACCGCGAGCGACTTTGATAAAGTCGTGCCTCCTGGTAAGGAGGGAAAGATAACGCTCCAGGTCGAACATACGGATGGCTACACGGGCGAGGTCGCGAAATCCGCGCAGGTCGTGACGAACGATCCCACAAATCAGAGCTTCAACCTGCTGCTTCGGGCTTACTTCAAAGGTGAACAGCCTGCTACGGCAGGCTCGGTCGTTGCGCTGGCGGGCGCTGGAAAGCTCGCCGGTCCCTTCAGCATCAGCCCGAGCGATCGATGGGTCACAAGCGTTCTCGCTGGCAGCAGCAGTACAGGCACACTCAGTTTCTACAACGGTAGTGGGACTCCCGTTCACGTTAAACAGCTGAAGCCGGGAGGAACCGACTTCACCGCCAGTTTTCAAACAATCGAAGATGGGAAGCGCTACGAACTGGCGGTTGCGACCAACCCGGCGCTCAAGCCGGGCCAGTATCACCAGACCCTTAAGATACTGACGGACAGCAAGGCGGCACCAGAATTGGAAATCGATCTGGCGGTAACGGTCTTCCCGAAGGTCTTCGTTACGCCGAACATGCTGACTATTCCACAGATGTCTTCTACGCAGGACCTGTCGGCGGTCAACCTTCCATTGATCTATGTGCGCAAGCTTCGCGGGGATGGGCTGAAAATTAGCAGCGTAAGCTCGACTCTTCCATTCGTCACGCTGACGCTGTCGACCGACACCGAAGGACAGATATACACAATTAAAGTAACCCTGGACCGCTCGAAGATAACCACTCTGGGGGAGTTCAAAGGTAAGATTCGCGTCGAGACCAACGACCCCGACGCGCCGGTGCTCGAGGTTCCAGTCCAGGGATCCTTCACCTGATCGACGATCCCTTGGGTGTGATGAAGCCTGAAATCGTCCATATTATCGCGACTCCTCCAGACTTATCCCCTGCAGGTGTCCTCAGTGCGGACGCTTGCCGAAAGCTCACACTCTGGTGCGTCTCTGCCCGGCTTACAACGAGGCCGGCTGAGGGCGGTGCGAACCTTGAAGCCGCTGACAAGAGAGCAGACGGAGCAGAGCAAGAGCGCGAATCGAGATGACACCTCGTGAGATTGAGAGCGTGGGTTTGACGAACCCGTCGAGCTTTCTGAACCGGCCCGCTTCGTCTTTTGAAGCGCGCCGTGCGGGTAGAGGTGCGCCCGCGACCATCAGACCTGGCTCTAGGAGAGACTCGAATGCACGATGGCCGGCCCTGTTGCGACAGTTCAATTCGATCTTTCCGGAGGGATCTCTCCACCCACCACCAGCTCAAGGGTTGTCGATCACTTTGAGCGGAATTGTAAACGAGATTCAAAAGCCCATATAATGCGGCCGCGGTAGTCCAACAGGTTCTTTGCGTGATGTTCTCCGCCGAACCAGAGTGTCGCCCGCGCCCAGTACACGGCACCGTGATGCGGAACGATGTGCCGCAAGTCTTCTGAGTTGCCGAAGACTGGATCATCCTCTTGGGGCTATCCCCAAACTCTCGGGCCCCAGCGCTGGGAGCGGCCAAAGCTGGCTTTGAATCTACCGAGACTCGATGAAGGAGGTTGCCAATGGATCGCCGCAGCTTTTTGGAATCATCAATGCTATTGACGGGCGGCGCCTTGCTGGGACGGATTCCCGGGGAAGCTGCGCCCCCACTTGTGACGATAGATCCGCCGATGATCGGCATCCAGGTTGGCGCCGTCTCCTTTGTCGACGAAGGCGCCGACAAAGTCCTCGACGGATTTCAGGAGATGGCCGCGATCAACACGTTGTTCGTCGCCACCTTCACTTATGGCCGCGGCATCGGCGGCCGTCAGCCCCGGGGTAGCCCGCTGCCCGACCACGGCAAACAGGAATACGACGACAAGTTCCGCGGCGGAAACTTCGCGACGCCCCATCCGCAGTACTACCGCAACACAACCATCGCGCCCGAAAGAGCACCGGACCATCCCGGGTACGACGTGATCGCCGATGTGCTGCCGGCGGCGCACCGCCGCAAGATGAAGGTGATTTGCTGGTTCGAGGACGTGATCCAGCGCGACGTGCCCGGCTTCGATAAGGCTGCCGAGATCGACGTCAACGGGAAGCCCACTTCGTCTACGTGTCACCGAAATCCGAACACGCGAAGCTTCTGGCTCGGAATGGTGGAAGACTACCTGCGATCCTATGACGTCGACGGGCTGATGTGGGGGAGCGAGCGGCAGGGTCCGCTCGACAACGCGCTCGGCGCAAAGCACGGCGGCTTGGGCGCCGATGGCGGAGTCGCATGCTTCTGTCAGTACTGTCTCGACGCAGCCCGCAAAGAGGGGATCAACGCCGCTCGCGCGAAGGAAGGCTTTCTCCAGCTCGGGCGCCTGGTCAGTTCGATTCGCGGCGGCCAGCCCCCGGCTGACGGAGCGTTCGTCAGCTTCTGGCGCTTGCTCGTCAAGTATCCGGAGCTGCTGGGCTGGGAACGGCTGTGGAACGACGCCCTCAACGACACCTACCGCGACATGTACGCCCTTGCCCACAGCATCGCGCCCGCGAAGGGCATCGGCTGGCACATCTGGCATAACAACTCGTTCTCGCCGTTCTACCGCGCCGAGCAAGACTACGCCGAATTCAGCAAATACTCGGACTTCCTCAAAGTAGTTATGTACAACTTCTGCGGCGGCGAGCGACTGGCCCAGTATATCCGGAACGTCCACGGCTCGCTCTTCGCCGACCTGACGCCGGACCAGATCCTCGACTTCACCTACAGCGTCCAGCAGTATCGCGACCAGCCGCTCGACCGCATCACGAAAGAGGGTCTCTCTTCGGACTACGTGCTGCGCGAGACGCGGCGGGCGGTCGCGGGCGGCGGGCCTCACGTCAAGATCTGGCCGGGCATTGATATCGACATTCCGACCGGGGCCGCCAGTAAGAAGACCCAGCCCGACGACGTGTATCAGGCCGTGAAGGCAGCGTTCCAGGGCGGCGCCCACGGCGTGCTGTTGTCGCGGAAATACTCGGAGATGAAGCTTGCGAACCTCCGCGCCGCCGGCCGCGCCATTCGCGAGCTTAAGCCGTCGTGATCGGATGTCGGGCCCCAAATCCTGCTTCCACGATCAGGACGGGATGGGCCAGCAGCGCGTGAACACCGCGTGATGCGAGCGATCGAGCAATGTCGAACCGCCGCGCTCGGCGGTCACCTCTACGAGTGCGATAACTGCGCTCATCAGATCCCCGTCTATAACTCATGCCGCAACCGCCACTGTCCCAAGTGCCAGTCACTTGATTCAGTTTGAACTTCTTGACACTCCGTCGAGCGCACCCCTATAATGACAGCCCTTTGCGACCGGATTAAAAGATTCAGCTAGAACGGAGGCTAACGTGATCAAGCTTGATATCGTCAACGAGGTGGCCGACAAGACCGGCGTTCCAAAGATCAAAGCCGAGGTCGCAGTTGAGGCGCTGTTCGAGGCGATGAAATCGGCTTTGCAGCGAGGCGAGCGGATCGAACTTCGCGGTTTCGGCGTGTTCGTGGTCAAGCCGCGCAAGCGCGGCGTGGGTCGCAATCCCCGCACGGGTGAAGTCACCGACATTCCACCCGGCAAGACCATCCGGTTCAAGCCAGGCAAGGAACTTCAATCCTGACATCGGGTCCTTACGGGGGCGCCGGTCGCTCATTCGAAGGGCCTCTTACCTCATAGGCTGCGCTTTCGCCGGCGCGTGAATCTGCCAAAGAGATCACATCGGAGCCGAGCACCAACCGACCTAAGGCTCAAGCAGCGCATCGCCGACACGCAGACGAGCGCGGCGAGCGCTGGTTGCCCATAGACGTTGGGCAGTTGTATTCTAAACTCGTGGAAAGTAGCGAAACATATCCCCTCCCTGAAGTTCAACCCTCAATACCTGAAGTCCAGATGGAGTACGTTTCATCGCAAACGCGAGACCGCGACCTGTCCATGCCGCGGGTAGGATTTCATCTCATGCTGTTTGGCATCACTTGCCTGACCACCACGATCACCGGTATGGCGTGGTGGGCGGCTGAGCAGATGAAGCCTACTTCCTTCTTCGAACCAATCACGTGGGCAATGACGGAGACCGCGAACGGCCACCTTCACGCGCTTGCCAACGGTCTGCTATTTACTTTCACCTTACTGGGGATCCTGGGCGCACACGAGTTCGGTCATTACTTCGCGTGCCGATACTACGGTGTCCGGGCAACCTTGCCGTTCTTTCTGCCGGCTCCTCCGATGATAACGTTCTTCGGCACGTTTGGGGCGGTGATAAAGATCAAGTCGCCGATCACATCGCGGCGGGCCCTGTTCGACATAGGGATCGCGGGCCCGCTCGCCGGTTTCGCTCTCGCACTGCCGGCTTCGGTCATCGGTCTTTGGGTGGCCCAGGAGGCACCCGCGAGCTCGCTGTCGCCAGGCACAATGATATTCAATGACCCCCCGCTTTTCCGAATGCTGATCCCACTGCTCCACGCTCCACCGACATTTAACTGGAATCCGATGTACTGGGCGGCCTGGGGCGCGCTGCTGGTTACTGCGCTGAACCTCTTTCCGGTCGGCCAACTCGACGGAGGCCACGTGCTCTATGCAATTACCGGCCGACGAATACACAAGTGGGTGTCAGCCGGAACATCGCTGGCGGTTGCGTGCCTGGCGATCGGCTCGTTCGTCTGGCACGGGTCCCCGATCTGGTTGTTGTGGACGGTAGTCCTATTGTTCCTGACGAAGGTGGGGCACCCTCCGGTAACCGACGAGGACCCGCTGGGCACAGCGAGAACAGTCCTGGCCGTCGTAGCGGTGATTGTCTTCCTCCTTTGCTTCATGCCGTTCCCGATTAGTATCTTGTAGAAGCCATACAGGCCGAGGCTGTTGGGATCGCTGGCCTGCGTGATATGATGCCGAACTATGGATGCCAGCACTATTGCGGTACTCAGTCTCGGATTCGTATACGGACTGCGGCATGCGCTCGACCCCGACCACATGGTCGCCGTGTCGACTATAGTGAGCGAGCATAAGAGCATCGCCCGCTCATCGTTGATCGGCACATTTTGGGGGCTCGGCCACACCGCCTCGCTTCTGGCAGTTGGCATGGCCGTTCTGCTCCTCAAGATTTCGATACCAAAGCAGGTCGGACTCTGGCTGGAGATGGCGGTTGCTGCCATGCTCGTCATTCTCGGCCTTAACGTCCTGCTCGCCTTGGCTCGCAAGCGAGGACTGCAGTTGCACACGCACTCACACAGCCACGACGGCGAACTGCCCCACAGCCACCTTCACGTTCACCGGGAGGAAGATCACGAGCATCGACACCGCCTCTTTCGATTAGGCCGTAAGCCTTTCGTCGTCGGGATGGTGCATGGCATGGCCGGAAGCGCGGCGGTCACTCTGGCGACTCTTACGACGATACCATCCGTCGTGTTAGGTATGGTCTATATCGGGTTGTTCGGATTGGGATCGGTCGGCGGAATGCTGTTGATGAGCGCTTTGATCGGCCTTCCGTTCGCAATCACCGCTCGCCGCTTCTCAACAATCAACACCCGCGTGCGCCTGGCTGCCGGATTACTGAGCGTGATCTTCGGCTTGATGCTGGCGTGGAATCTGATTCGTGAGATCCGGCAGGGATAACCGCGATGATTCTCGCTGCGATTGCGAGGAGTAAAGATGTCGGAACCCGATCAATTCCATGCGCCGCCGCTTGCATATCTAAACCCCGAGTTTCTCGCCACTCAGGA
>JBGPFL010000096.1:0-9968 GCA_041483295.1 Blastocatellia bacterium
ACTCTACGGCTTTTCTTTATCCAAGTGCTTATAGGTTCTTGTTTGGTTTCGATCGTGCCCGCGCAGACACGAGAAGGAAACCGCTCTGTTCTAACTAGACTCAATGTGCTTGTAACCGATAAGTCGAAGCAGCCCGTTTCTGCACTCAGTCTCTTCGAGCTTTCGTGGCAGGCTCTTTGGCCCATCTCACCACCACGTCTACCGCCCGGCGCTGCCCTCATCAGTCGCATGAACATAGCGCATGGTTGTCCCTGTGTCCATACGATCCATCACCTCTACTACCGCGTTGACAGGAGCACCACGGTCGACCGGTATCGGTGAATAGTCCCACTTCGGCTTCCACCCCGCGCCCGTCTTCGTTAGAATGCTGTCCGCGCTGGTGACCGGCCGGTCGGTTGGTTCGTAAATGAAGTCGGTGTCCGGCTCAAGCTGGCTGATTGGTGCCCCGACTCCGTGTACGACCTTGCGACGGCAGGGTCGGCGCTGACATTCAACGACGATTGTCAGACGCTCAGGGAATCGCAGAGTGTACGACCTTGCGACGGCAGGGTCGGCGCTGACATCGTCCGCCTCGATAAGGGACACACCGGCTCGAGCCGAATATCACCTCAGGGCTTGGTCTAGCTTATGCTTTCGGCGAACGGCGGCAAGACCAATAGTGACAGTCCGAGGTTGGAGTCCAATACAGAATGAGACAGGGGAAGCCAAATGAGAGAGTCACTCGATTCGATAAGAATGCTGTTGATAGTAGGAACTGTGATGGCGTTCACGGGCTACGCAGGCACCCAACAAAAAGCCGTCCGGCTCGCAGGGACGACCTGCGCCAGGCCCCCGGTCATGCACTGTCCAGACGAGGGTTGTCCAGGTGAGATCGTGACAAATGGGGGGTCCGTAGTCGAGCCTAAGACCGGGCGGACCTATTTCCTCGATTACCCGTGCGACTTGAAGCCGAGCGAGAAAGTGATCTTCGTCCTCAGCCTTCACGGGGGCGGCTCATACGGGAACTGGCAACGACACTATTTCCCGATCCTGGACTATGTCGACAAGTACCGCCTGGTAATCGCAACGCCCTTCTCCCCGACGCGAGCGTGGTCGGAGAAGGACGACGAGTACCTCCAGAACATCGTCAACTCGGTTGTCGACCAGATCGGCAAGCAGAACATCAAGGCCTTCTGGCTGGCCGGCCACTCCCTGGGAGGCCAGACTGCCAACCGGCTCTTGTACACAGACTTCTATCGTGACAGAGTCGATGGATGGGTCAGCCTTTCAGGCGGTCGCCTCGGTTCAAAGCGCAGCGAAGTGCGCGCGCCAATCCCTGGAGCGCCCGGTGCACCTGCCAGGCCTGCGGCCACCGTGCCAGCACCTGGGACAGCCGCGCCGGCGCCTGGACTTGTGGCTGATGCATCAGTGCTTCCGAGGGGAGAGTTTTCGCACATCTACACTTCGGGCGAGCACGAGCTGCCAGCCACAGGCTTGCCCGACAACTCGCGTTGGGCGCAGAAGCTGAAGTGCGGCGCGCGTCGCAAGCCGCAGGAGATCGTCGATACAAAGGCCGGCTATGTCTACGACACTCGCGAACAGCCAAATCCGAACCCGATTTGGGGATTCAAGGCGCGCCCCGGTAAGGCCGAGGTGTTCGTCTATCCTGGTTGCGAGAACAGCCTGGTCGTCGCCGACATCATCCGGTTCGACAAAGGTCACACCGAAGGGCTCGAGCCGAAAATCACCGAAGAGATCGTCAAGCTGATGCTCTCGGCGAAAGGCGGCAAGATCCAGCGAGCCCGTTAGGGTTGATCTCAATTGATCTAAGGGAGGATCAGCGCTGGTTCGCGTTGATTCCTTCCGCCTGTGATTCGGAGAGATTTGGTGATGCTATGCGTCTGAGGGTCACCTGTCTGATGCTGGCTCTTCTGTTCTCGGTGGCGGGCGCGATCACGCTCGCGCCAGCGCAAGAGACAGGCATCAAAATCAAAAAACCGGTTTTCGGCGGGGCCTGCAAAATCTGCCCCTGGGGGGCGGTGGCCGAAATCGTGAAGTCGGCGATGCAGCCGTACGGATATGACGTCCAGATCTGCTACAACTGCGCGACGGCTGACGCCCCGCGAATCGTCGCCGCGGCGAAGATGCCAGAGCCGATAGAAAAGTGGTGGAGACAGTTCCCTTCCATTCCCCCCAACCAATCACCGCCGCCGCCGAAGGGGCCAGTGGACTTCGGGGCTACGAGCGTCCAAAACCTCTGGTGGGCCTACGAGGGGACCCACACCTACACCGGCGAAGGGCCGCGAAGGAATCTGCGCCTGCTCGCGGTCGTCCAGTCGCCCAATTACCTCATCGTCGCGGTGAAGGCCGATTTGGGGATCACAGACCTGCGTCAGGTCAAAGAGAAGCGCTGGCCCGTTCGCATCTTGACGGATGGGAATGAAGTCGCTCAGGCAGTACTGGCCTTTTACGGCTTGACGAGGGAGGCCGTCGAATCCGCGGGCGGCCACGTTGGCAGGGGCGGTGTCCCGGAGGAACGCAAGAATTTCGATGTAGTCATTCACGGCGGGACCCTTGGCAATGCTCCGGAATTCAATGTGTGGTACGAGGTCAGTCAGAAGTACGATCTCAAATTTCTGGAGCTGCCGGAAGAGTTGCTGACCAAAGTGGCCAAAGACTCCGACATGGAAAGGAGGAGCATCCCGAACGGCCTGCTCCGCGGCATTGATCACCCGATCCCGACGGTGGCGCGCACTGGGCACGCGATCTACGGGCGGGCGGATATGCCGGACGATTTCGCCTACACGGTCGCTAAGGCCCTGGACGAGCAGCAGTCTCTACTGCAGTGGGCACACCTTAACTTCTCCTACAACCGGCACACGGTGTGGAGAGCTTTCGGCGTGCCGCTGCATCCCGGCGCTGCTCGTTATTATCGCGAGATGGGCTATATGAAATAGGAGGGGAAGCGCCGATGCGCGCCGAGGCGCTGGCTCGACACGCGAGAAGGAGATGATGAAAATGGCCAGGAACAATTCCGCTGCGGATATGCAAGGAGCTGGCAGACAACGCGGTCGGCTCAGCCGTCGAGCAATGCTGAAGCGTTCGCTCTCAGCCGGAGGAGCCATGGCTGCCAACGGTCTGCTGACGAGTCTGATCGGCAGGGCAGTCCTGGCTGATTCCACTCAAGGCGCCCGCCAACCTGTGGTGGAAACCACCGAAGGCAAGGTCCGCGGCCTTGCGGTCGAAGGAATCCTCATCTTTAGAGGCATTCACTATGGCGCCTCGACGGGCGGGCCTAATCGCTTCCTGCCGCCCCGTAAACCGGAGCGGTGGAGTGGCGTGCGCGACTCGTTCGAATATGGCCCGAACGCGCCGCAACTGCCCCGGGCCGCCGGGTCATCGCCCATCACGGCAGGTTACGCGTACAGTAAGACCCTCCCGATGAGCGAAGACTGTCTCGTGCTCAATGTGTTTACACCGGCAGCCGACCGAGCCAGGCGGCCGGTTATGGTCTGGCTTCACGGGGGTCAGTTCACTTATGGCCAGGGGGGCAACTCGGTTTACGACGGGACTAACTTTGCGCGCCACCATGATGTCGTCGCCGTGACGCTCAATCACCGCCTCAATCTGTTCGGATTCATGCAACTGGAGGAAGTGGCCGGGAAGGAGTATGCGGAGTCGGGTAACGCGAGCATGCTCGACCTCGTCGCCGCGCTCCAATGGGTTCACGACAACATCTCCGCTTTCGGCGGCGACCCCGGCAATGTGACGATCTTTGGCGAGTCCGGTGGTGGCGGTAAAGTCACTGCGCTGCTGGCGATGCCGAAGGCGAAAGGTCTGTTCCACAAAGCGATCGTCGAGAGTGGTTCCTTTCTCAGGATGACCCCGCGCGAGGGGGCTGCCACGAACGCTGAAAAAGTGCTCGCGCAGTTGGGCCTGAAGGGGAACCCGATTGAGGAATTGCAGAAGCTTCCGATGGAACGGCTGATCGAGGCCAGCCGGAGTGCGCAATGGGGGCCGGTGGTTGATGGCCTCATCCTGCCGCGGCATCCCTTCGACCCGACGGCGCCGGAGATCTCGGCCGATGTTCCGATGCTGATCGGCTCGAACGAGACAGAGAACACATTCTTCATGGGCTCGGACGAAAAACTGTTCTCGCTCGACGAGGCGGAGCTGAAGACGAGGTTGAAGGCGATCGCGGGCGATACCGCCGACAATCTCATCGCAGTCTATCGAAAGAACCGGCCCATTTCATCGCCGAGCGACCTCTTCTTTCTGATCACCTCAGATCAGAGGATCCGGATGGGCGCAATCACGCAGGCCGAACGCAAGGCCGCTCTGGGCAGGGCGCCGGCTTACCTCTACTTTTTCACGTGGAAGGCGCCGATAGATGGCGGGAAATGGAGGTCGCCTCACACGCTTGAGATGCCGTTCGTATTTGAGACCTA
The DNA here is from genome assembly GCA_041483295.1 of Blastocatellia bacterium. Taxonomy (GTDB): domain Bacteria; phylum Acidobacteriota; class Blastocatellia; order UBA7656; family UBA7656; genus DASYSA01. The sequence goes on from JBGPFL010000096.1 coordinate 4,428, forward strand.
CGACAAGGCCACGGTTACCGGCACCGGTCCAGAACGCAAGGTGTTGGCGGACAGGGTGAGCGGGGCGTGGGCCGCTTTTGCCCGCAGCGGCAACCCGAGTCACAAAGGGCTTCCGAAATGGAAGCCATACACTGCCCTCGAGCGCGCGACGATGATCTTCGACAATGAATGCAGGCTCGTGAATGACCCCAACCACGAAGAGCTACAGGCCATCAGAAGCCTCAGGAGGCCATAGACAGGAGTGATCACGACCAGGAGAGAGTTTAGAGTGAGACTATCTTAGGATAAACGGGAATGGATCGAATGGAGAGTCCTTCCTCCCATCCAACATTAGGGAAAATCCAAAAGCCATACTTCCGAAAGAGCTTGTCAGCGCCTCGGCAACCCGCTCCTCGATACTCTGCTTCCTCTCATCCGCGAGGCGCGTCTTCAAGATCTCGTCAATGAGTTGTCACGTTGTGAGCAGCCGATTCAGCTCACTCACGTAAGCCTGTGCGGAGGCGCTGTCCACATTCTCACTATAGAGCGCGTCGACTATTGCGCCGTAGATTCCCTGGAGACTGCGAGCCGTAGAGTCCGTGGGCGCAAGGCGTGCATTGAGCTGAACCCGGGTCAGATCGCTATTCACTCCCAGCGCCCGCCCTTCAAGCGGCTCTAGCAGGAAGTACATCGCGCCGGTGAACGAAAGCGGACCGGTACTCTCGGTTTGCGGAAGCCCGGAAGGTGAGGCGGCGGCCGGTTCTCTCACGCTGCCGACACGCGCCGAGATTTGGGGTCGAGCCGGCGCTCCGCCGAGCCCGCCCTGCGCCGCGGCCAACAGAGCTTGCACTCGCTCGCGAACGCGCTGCGTGCCTCGCGCATCGGTGACGGTCAACCGCCCTTCAAGGATCAGCTTCTGTCCGCCGATCGATGCCTTCAGCGGCAGGTAGGTGAAACCGAAGCGTGCCCCGCCGGCTTCGAAGCTGCCCGTGAAGCTGCGCTCTTTCAGCAACCCCGCGATGGAATGAAGCCGTATCGAATCCCTCTTCTTCGTCATCCCTCCGGATGTCCTCTTCTCGCCTCTCTGAATCATTGCCGCTCCTAATGTTACTCGAGATCACAATCCTACAACGCTCCTCGCTTGTACTCATCAGTCATATATTCAGACGCCCGCATCGTCAGCGCCAGTATCGTGAGCGTGGGATTCTGATTGGCCGACGATACAAAAGCCGCGCCGTCGGTCACAAACACATTCTTCGCGTCCCAGCACTGGTTAAATTTGTTGAGCACCGACTTCTTCGGATCATTTCCCATTCGCGCAGTTCCGAGTTCGTGAATGATCCGGCCGGGCGCTGTCATCCTGCCTCCTGTTGAAACAACCTCCGCTCCGGCCGCCCGCAGAATCTCCTCGCTGGCCTGGGCCGCATCTTTAGCCATCTCTCGTTCGTTGTCCGAATGCTGAATATGGACCTTGAGAACTGGCACGCCCCACGCGTCTTTGACTCCGTCGGGATCGATCTCCACATAGTTCTCGTGCCTTGCGAGCATCTCTGCACGAGTCGTCATCCAGACGGTCGAGGTGTAATAGTGGCGCACCCGCTTCTTGAACTCCGACCCGAAGCCCGGAGCGAGTCCCGGATCCCTCGCGACTCCCGGGTAGGCGCCGATGGCCGAGCCGCACTCGAAGCCGTAGCCTCGAACGAACCTCGGGTGCCGAGTCTCCTTGCTTAAGTTTCGAAAGCGGGGGATGAATAACCCTGACGCCTTGCCGTCCTCATTGACCGGATCGCGCCCGGCGAGCACATTAAAGTAGCCCGAGGCTCCGATCCCACCGAAGTGATCCACCAGGTAGTGGCCGAGCATCCCCGACGAGTTGCCGAGGCCGTTGGGATGCTGACGCGATCTCGAATTCAGCATGATGCGGGTCGATTCCAGCGTCGAGGCCGCGATCACCACTATGCGTCCGAAGACCTCATACTCTCGTCTGGTCAACCGGTCCACGAATGCGACGCCCTTCGCCTTGCCTGTGTTGTTGTCGATGACGACGTGGCGCACCACCGAGTTCGGCCTCAGCGTCATGCGTCCTGTCGCAAATGCAATCGGCAGAGTAGAGACGACCGAGTTGAACATTGCGCCAACGTCGCATCCGTCTCCACAATGGCCGCAGTAGTGGCATTTCGCCCTGCCCCGCATATGCGGCTTGGGTGGACCCGTCAGCATAGCGACGCGCGATGTGATCGCGGGACGTCCCGTCTTCGCTGCGCCTTTCTTCAGCAAGTGTTCGCCGCAGGTGAGGTCCATCGGCGGCATGAACTTTCCGTCAGGCAGATAAGAAAGGCCGTCGCGATTGCCGCTGACTCCGATGAACTCCTCGGCGCGATCGTAGTACAGAGCGAGATCTTCGTAGCCGACCGGCCAATCATCTCCGAAGCCATCGTGACTCGCGCACTTGAAGTCGAGGTTCGACAGCCGCCACGAGAACCGGCCCCAATGGAGCGTCTTTCCGCCGACTATTCGAGCTCTCACCCATAAAAATGGTTTGCCCGGATCCGTGGTGTAAGGGTGTTCGGTGTCTTTCACATAGAAGTGCCGGCTGAACTCGCCCGCAGTGTCTTGCATCCACTGTTCCTGCTGCTTCCATCCGGGCGGGCCAAAGCCGCGGTACATGGACTGAAACGGCCAGCGGTGCGAGTTGAAGTCGCGGTGCGGATCGACAGGGGGCCCGGCCTCGAGCACCAACACCTTCATGCCTCGCTCGGTTAACTCTTTGGCTGCCATACCGCCCGACGCGCCCGACCCGATGATGATTGCATCGTATACTTGCTGCTTCACACACCCTCCGCAACGACTCGGATTTACTGTGAGCAAGACTGAATCACATAGGGCCCGCTCATCTGCCCTGAATTGATGCGACAGACCGTAACATAGGGGCTTGGGTGAAGCAACAGGAATTGGGAAGTGCGAAATGCGAAGTGCGAAATGCGAAATTCGAACTGTGAATTCCTCCTCATTTCGCATTTCGCAATTCGCATTTCGCATTTCCCAGTGTTACTGTGTTTGTCCGTTAACCAGATAGATTGGTAAGTCCAGGCTGAACCGCGTTCAACGAGTCCGGCCGCGAGAACCATCGAGCACGCAAGGAGAATGCTTCAAATGCCGGAATCAGGCGCTTCGACTCTCGCTGAAATCAGCGCACTAATGCGTCGCATCAAACTTAATACCAAACAGATTCGAGGATCAGTCATAGGTTTGATCTGTGCGATTGTAGTCTGTTCCCTTCAGCAGGTTGGCGCGCAGACTTTTCGAGGAACGATACTGGGCACGGTGACTGATCCCCAAGCTGCCGTTGTAGCTGGAGCCACCGTTACTGCTAAGAACGTCGGAACCGGAATCCAAAGGGTGACCGTGACTGATGACGTTGGGAATTTCGCGATTCCGGAGTTGGCGATCGGCGTCTACGAGGTCACTGTACAGGCCACGGGATTTCAGCTCGCCCGGGTGACGGATGTGAAGGTCGAGATAGCAGGCGACCGGCGAGTCGACGTCTCGCTTGTCATAGGCGGGAGAGATACGATTGACATCCGTGCCGATGCGGTCCAAGTTGAGTCAACCAGCAACACTCTGGGCGGAACCATCCAGGCCAAGACCATCGAGGACCTTCCAATCAACGGCCGCGACTTCACCAAGCTCCTGGTCTTAGTTCCAGGCGCGACCGGCGACCCGTCGGGCGCGACTGATTCTCCGGGTTCGTTCGGACTGTTCAGCGCGAACGGGAATCGCGGACGCTCGAACAACTATCTGCTCGACGGCACCGACATGAACGATGGCTACCGCAACCTTCCCGCGATCAACGAAGCGGGTGTGTTTGGAACTCCCGCGACCGTCCTTCCAGTCGAAGCGATCGCCGAAGCCGCCATACTGTCGAATTTCGAAGCCGAGTATGGCCGCAATGCCGGCGCCATAGTCAACATCGTGACCAAATCGGGCACTAATGCTCTACACGGTTCGCTCTTCCATTTCTTTCGCGACGACCATCTCGACGCGCGCAACTACTTCAATCCGAAGCCCGATGCCCAAACGGACTTCAGGAATCGCCAGTTCGGTTTTGCGTTCGGCGGACCTCTGAAGCCCAATAAGACGTTTTTGTTCACGGCCTACGAATACCAGGGAGAGCGCGTCGGATTGAATTCAGTCGCGCGAGTGCCAGACCCCCGGGAGATAGCCGCGTTAGGCGGGCCTCGCAACCCAGTGATCCGCGATCTGCTGGCGCGCAACCCCTGGCCCGCGCCCAATCGCCCGGTAGATCTGTTCGATCCGACTCCGAACCTGTTCGTCACAACGCCGGCCAGGAACACAGTGGGCAGCCTCATCTACAAGGTCGATCACTCGTTCAATGAGAACAATCAGCTCACCGGCCGCTACTTCTTCGGCGACAGCAACCAGTCATTTCCGCTGGCGATCCTCGCGGGGAATGTTCTCCCGGGCTACAACACCGTGACTCCTACCCGAGTGCAGTTGCTCTCACTCTCGTATCTGAAAGTCTTCTCGCAGACTCAGGTGAACGAAGCTCGCTTCGGCTTCAACAGATTCAAAGAGGATTTCTTCCCCGCAGATCACAGCTTCGACCCTCGCTCGATAGGTCTGAACACCGGCGTTCAAGGGGAACAGGACTTCGGCCTTCCGCTCATCCGCATCAGAAACGATCCGGACCTGGGCTCGGCAATTGCCTCAATCGGATCCACGCTCTCGGTTCCGCGCGGCCGGGTCGATACGAACTGGCACTTCATCGATAATTTTTCCTGGAAGCTCGCGCATCACGAGATCAAGGCGGGTTATGAGTTTCGCCGGACGTTTGTCAATGGCTTTTTCGACGCCGGCTATCGCGGCAGGCTGGACTTCGGCTCGCTCGAGGACTTCCTGTCCGGAACTCTGAGCGGCGGCCGGTCGGCCCAGGGCGATTCGCGGCGCGGCACGTTCCAGAACTCGCACGCGCTCTACATCCAGGACGGCTTCCGGTGGAGTCGCAATCTGACAGTCAACTGTGGTCTGCGTTATGACTACTATGGCGTGATCGATGAAGAGGCAAAGCGGTTCAGCAACTTCGATCCGGCGACGGGACTGGTGCCTATTGGAAAGGGCGGGCTCGACCGTTTGTACAACCGCGATTTTAACAACTTCTCACCCCGCGTCGGAGTGGCCTGGGACCTGAGCGCCAAAGGCAAGACCGTAGTGCGCGCAGGCTGGGGTCTGTTCTACGACGCATTCTCACAAGACTTCTTCGTCGGCCAGTTGCCGTTCAACACTTTTAACCCCGGTCCTGCGTACAACCCGATAGGCACAGCGCCCGTCCTGTTCTCGTCCTCGACGGTGGATCAGATTCGGGCCGGCCAGCCCATCTTCACCGACTATCTGGATTCGGATGTTTTCTCAGTCGATCGAAAGTCGCGAACGCCCTACGTTCAGAATTACAACTTGAATATCCAGCACGAGCTACTGAAGAACGTGTTATTGCAGGTTGGCTACGTCGGGTCGAAAGGGACCAAGCTTTTTCGCTATCGCGAT
>JBGPFL010000097.1:0-9955 GCA_041483295.1 Blastocatellia bacterium
ACTACGCCTTCCCTCGAGACCACTCGCAGAGCTGTCGCAAGCACGGCCGGAAAGGTCTTGCGGGACGAAAGTGGACGGCTGGTGGATGCCTATTTCAGCGCGGCCTGTGGCGGCGTGACCGCGAATATTCAATCCCTTTGGGGTGTGCCCGCGCCAGGTTACCTGCGTGGCGTTAGGGATGACTACTGCGCGACGGGATCCCAGCGCAACTGGACCGAAGAGATTCCGCGCGGCCGTTTAGCGAAGGCGCTCAGCAGTGATGAGCGCAGCGATGTGGGCCGAGTGCTGAAAGACGTCGTCGTAGTGAAGCGAGATGCGACGGGCCGAGCCGAACTCATTTCACTCGAGGGCGAGCGGAGACGGCGGCTGCGGGGCTGGGAGTTCAAGATCATCGTAGGCCGAGCGCTTGGGTGGAGTGTCCTCAAAAGTACGCGCTTCGAAGTGAGTCGCAGAGGAGACAGTTTCTTTTTTCGGGGAAGCGGTTTCGGGCATGGGCTGGGCTTGTGTCAGCAGGGCGCGCACGTCATGGCGCGTCGCGGAATGTCGTGCCGGCAGATACTGGACCACTACTTTCCGGGCACGAAGGTCGGAGAGGAAGGTGTCGCGAGCGCGGAGTCGAAGCCCGTGGGCGAACTACTGCGGGCGAGCGTCGATTCTGAAGGGACGCTCCAATCGCCAGTCCCCGCATCACCTCAAGTAGGGCAAGCAACGCGGCTCATTCCGCGACTTGGGTTGAGGGCCATCTCATTTTCGTGGCTCACCAGTGCGGCTTTGATTTCATATGGGGCGTCGCCCTGGCAAGAGAGGAATAGCGGGGTTTCGCAGAAAGATGTCGTCATCCGGCAGGTGGTGACTGTGAAGCTGCGAACAACCATAGCGTCGGGCTCTTTGACTCTATCGAGCGAGCACTTCCGCGTCGGCTATCCTGCAAGCCTGCCCCGTCAGGAGGCGGAGGACGCGCTGCGCATCCTCGAGTCAGCACGTGTTGACGTGTTGAGCCGGCTGGCAAATGCCTCACTGATCCTTCCCGAACTTTCAGTTCACGAGGTCGTCCTCCATGCGAGTACTCCGGACTTCACGGCCGCGACTGGACAACCGTGGTGGGCTGGGGGAGCCACGCGCGGCGGCAGGACCGACATTCAGCCGGTCAGTGTGTTGCGCCGTCGAGGCGTGCTGGCTTCTACGCTTCGCCACGAATACGCACACGTGGTAATCGAAGCGCTCGGCCGTGGCCGCACCGCACGATGGCTTGCGGAGGGCCTGGCGATTCACGTGGCTGGAGAAGGCGGCGCCCTCAAACGGTGGATGCCGAAGACTCGGCAGACTCGGCTGACCGTCGAGGAATTGGAACGAAGGCTGGAGCGTCCTGGGTCTGCGGACGAGATGCGCTCGCTGTATGCTGCAGCCTATAGTGAGATCCTCGAAATGATCCACAGAGAGGGAGAGTCGAACGTTTGGCGCCGCGTGAAGGGAGCTGACTGATTGAGTGAAGGCTGGCGTTGACAAATGCATTCGAGACGTCTAAAAGGGAAACACGCGAGCGGCGATTGACGAATGCGACCAAGAAACGGAGTCGCGCCGGCAGTGGATACCCGCTCACTATCTCAACGGAGGAGGCTTGATGATGCTCGATAATGGAAAGAAGACCGCGACCTCGGCCCTTCGCCGCGGGATCGCAAAGCTCGGGCTCTCGACGGCGCTGCTGCTCTCTCTGGTTGCTGCCGCCTCGGCTCAGGCGCAGGCGCCAAAGACCCATCTCAAGGTCGGAGATCCTGCTCCCGACTTCACGCTGATCGACACTAAGCGCCAACCGGTGAAGCTCAGCGACTTCAAGGGGAAAAAAGGCGTGGTGCTCGCGTTCTATGTGCTCGCGTTCACCGGAGGCTGAACGAAGGAATTACAGGCGTATCAGTCTGATATCGCCAAATTCGACGCAACCGACACGCAGGTTCTTGGCATCAGTGTTGACAGCTTCGCCGCCAATGGCGCCTTCGCCGAAAAGATCGGCGTGACCTTCCCGCTACTCAGCGATTTCAAGCGCACAGTTTCGAAAGCCTACGGCATCTACAGTGAAGAACAGGGCTTTGCTACACGCGCTACCTTCGTCGTGGACAAGGAAGGTATCATCCGCCATATTGAACAGGGCACCACGGCTATAGATCCTACCGGCGCGTACGGCGTGTGCAGCGCCTTCCCGAAGAAAAAGGAGTAACCAGACAGCCACCGAGGCGCTCATACGCGGAAGTGAGTAACACGGACCCATTCCTTTCTCCGCGACTGGGCGCCTCGCCGGCTTACCCTCTGCTGTCACTTGTTCGCCGCGCCAACCCTCGATGGTTGAGAGTAGAATGCAATGACGCTCTCCGCCATCTCGACAACCTTCTCGCGCAGCGACTGCGGCTCCACGACTTCGATTCGCGGGCCGAAGCTCAACACGTATTCGGTCGCTTCCTCCTCGAATTGAAACCTCATTGAGACCGTTGCCCACCCAGGATCGCCGGTTGGGTCTACTCGCTCAATGCGGGCGAACCGGCCCGCGAAACCAAGGCGTGGAAGAATCTCGGACTTCACCCGCAGCGTCGCCTGATAGCGCGGGAGATTGTCCTTGAAGACGGCAGTCGACTGCTCCCAGTGAGCCGCGAGGTCGAATTCGGGAGGACGCACCGACGGCTGCTTGGTCAGCTTCGCATCCTTGACGCGTGACACCCGGTAGCTGCGTACCTCCCCGTCAACTGCAGCAACGAAGTACCAGACGCTCCGCTTCGCCACCAGGCCGAGCGGATCAACCAGCCGCTCCACCGGGTCGCAATCGAGGCCACGCTGATAAGTGATCTGCAACTTTCGGTCTTGCCATACTGCTTCCTGAAGCGTTGGCAGGAGCGGGATCGATTCTTCCGAACGGCTCCAGCCCGTGATGTCAACGTATATCCGTTGGCGAGCGTACTCGGCGGCATCGCGGCTAACGGAGGGAAGCGCCGCGTGAAGCTTGATGAGCGCGGCGTCAGACGCTTTGTCCAGCCCCAGGTCGGCCAGTAGCCGCGATGGCTTCGTCAGAAAGAGCGCCTGAACTTCATCCGTGGTCAGCCCGGTCAGGTTCGTGTGATAGTCCTCGACGAGCGCCCAACCGCCTCCCGATCCGCGCTCGGCGAAGACCGGGACTCCCACTCCGCTCAGCGCATCCATGTCGCGATGGATTGTTCGCTCGGATACCTCCAGGCGGCTCGCCAATTGCCGAGCCGTCAGTCGACGATGCACCTGCAGGAGTAGCATTATTGAGAGCAATCGATCAGCACGCATATGATCTCCTCGCCGGCGGCACAGACTCTAGCACACAAAGGCACAGCCACGAATCACGCGAATTACACGAATTGACCACGAATAGTTCGTGCCAAATTCGCGTAATTCGTGTGATTCGTGGCTGCGCCTTTAGAACTTTACTCTCGCAGTTGGCGCCACTCGAGTCCAAATCTCGCCAGATATTTTCTCAATCGATCGGCGTCATTCACCGTCTTCTTGCGGTCGCGGGAAGTCGTGAACAATGCCCTGCCCGCTTCCGACAACGTCCGGGAATTGCGGCACACCCTTATCACGCTCGCGAGCTGCTCTCGGTCGAATAGATCAAGCCCATTCATCCGCTCCGTGCCCAGCAACTGCTCCAGCAGATCTTCGGTTTCGTTGATGGATTGTTCACCCCAGGAGCGCTTGAGTCTGTCGATCTCTTCATTGACTACTTCAATCGTTATTCGGCCGCCTGGAGCGAGCGTCGCCATCCGCACCACGGCTCCATTCAAGTCACGGAAGTTTCCGTTCCATCCCGCATCGTGCGACCCCGCGAACTTCAAGAACCGGTCGCGCGCCTCTTTGCTGAAGGTCACCCGCTTCCCCGTTCTGCGCGCGTACTGTTCGAGCTCGTATTTCAGATTAGGCTCGATGTCCTCGATTCGGTCGCGGAGCCCCGGCATGTGAAAAGTCCACAGGTTTATTCTCGCCAGCAGATCCTCGCGAAACCCTCCATTCCTGACATGCTCCGCGAGGTTGCGATTGGTGCCGGCAATGAGTTGAAAGTCGCTCTTCACTTCGCGGTCGCTGCCCAGGGGCAAGAAGACCTTCTCCTCGAGAGCGCGCAGCAGCATCGCCTGCTCGTCGAGGCCGAGTTCGCCGATCTCATCCAGCAACAGCACGCCGCCATCCGCGGCCCTGAGCAGTCCGGGCCGGCTGCCCACCGCCCCGGTGAAAGCGCCTCTTACATGTCCGAAGAGCGCAGACATCGCCGCATCGCCTCGAATGGTCGCGCAGTTCACCTCCACGAAGTCTCCCTTCACCTGATGTCTCGCCCGCTTCAATTCGTAAATGCGCTTTGCGAGCCGCGACTTGCCCGCACCGGTCGGCCCCATCAACAGCAGCGGGTCAGAGGAAGCAATCGCCACCTGTTCGATCTTGTCGATTAAGCGATTGAATGCGACGTTGCGAGTCTCGATACCCGACTTCAGAAACGAGGCGCCCTCTTTCTGCTCCAGCTGAAAGCGCGAAGCGATACGGTCGTATTTGGAGAGGTCGAGGTCGATGATCTCGAATTTTCCCGGTCCGCCCATTTTGCGAGGGGGCGGCGGCGAGCTTTGAATCAGCTTCGCGGGAAAGTAGTGAGACTCGGTGAGCAGGAACATGCAGATCTGGGCCACGTGAGTGCCGGTGGTTATGTGTATCAGGTACTCCTCGCGTTCGGTGTCGAACTCATAGGCGCGAGCGAACTCGTGCAAGGCGCCGTAGACCTGTTCGAAGTCCCACGGGTCATCCATCTTAAGGTCGACCAATCGCACTTCGGTTTCGGGCGAGACGTCGGCGATGTCTTCGACGAGGCTGGCGGCGAGATTGGCGAACTTGGACTGGTACAGCAGTTCGAGTCGCTTGATCAAGAGGTTCTCGTGTTGGCAGAGGCCTACGGTGGGACGCCATCTCTCCCAGCGTGTTGGGCCCTTGCCGCCGTCGAGCGTCGGGCCAAGCAGTCCGATCAGGACGTTCTCTTTTGTCATAGAATAATCTCTAAGTTCATAGCTTATGAGATAGTAATCCGAGATGCCAGAGAATCCAAGAGTCAGATCGATTGTTGGGCTCGAGGGCGGAGAGTACTTTTGTATCCAGCCACTTACGTCTCAATAGCGGCCATGTGGTCTCGATCTCGCCGCCACTGGCACGGCGGATGCCCCGCTCAACAACGATTAGAGAGAGATTGAGAGGTGAAAGGCAATGAAGCTTGCAGAGGCACTGGTACTTCGAGCCGTGAAGCGTCGAACCGTGCTGGCACCGTGCTGGGGGGCCCTCGATTTTGCGATTCTGAAAGACTGCACTCCAACCGGCGGTGAGGACGCGGGGCGTTCGCCTCCGCGTCCTCGGCGATCAGAAGAAGGGAGAGAGAAGATCATGGCAAACAAGAACATATTCAAGTCAATCGCCGGAAAGTTGATCCCGGCTACTGACGCTGTTAACGACGAGCGCGCTCCGGCTTATGCATTCACGCCGAAGCATGCGCTTGCCCAGTACGCCGCGACGGGATGCCTGAACTCGACCTTCTACGCGAACGCCCAGGACCAGCTCACTAAGGTAATCGAGCTTTGCCGTGAGGTCGACGCCGAGTTCATCGCTCGCACAGCGGTCTATACTCGCGAGCAGGGCTTCATGAAGGACATGCCTGCGCTGTTGTGCGCGGTCCTGTCAGTGAAGGACCGCGCACTGCTGGCCCGGGTTTTCCGTCGCGTCATCGATAACGGCAAGATGCTGCGCAACTTCGTTCAGATCATGCGCTCGGGCGCCGTGGGACGTAAGTCGCTCGGCACCGCGCCGAAGCGATTGGTCCGCGACTGGTTCGAGTCTCGCAGCGAAGAGGCGGTCTTCACGGCTTCCGTGGGTCAGAGCCCGTCGTTTGCCGATAATCGTCAAGATGGTTCACCCGAAGCCGAACACGGCTGCGCGTGCGGCGCTCTATGCCTACTCCATCGGGCGAGAGTACAACGCCGAGGTGTTGCCTGAGATTGTCCGGCGCTTCGAGACCTTCAAGGCCGGCGCTCGTGAACAGCTCCCGGATGTTCCGTTTCAGATGTTGACGGCGCTCGATCTGGGCAAGACCGAGTGGACGGCCATCGCTCGACACGCGTCGTGGCAGATGACCCGAATGAACCTGAACACCTTCGTGCGCCACCGTGTGTTCGAGGAGCCTGGTATGGCGGAGCTGGTCGCGGCGCGATTGCGCGACCCGAAGCAGATAGCGCGAGCACGCGTCTTCCCTTATCAGTTGATGGCGGCTTACGCGATGGCTGCGCATGCTCCGGCGGTTGTTCGCAACGCGTTGCAGGACGCGATGGAGATCGCGACCGGCAACGTTCCGCGAATAGCCGGAAAGGTCTTCGTATGCCCGGACGTTTCGGGTTCGATGTCTTCGCCGGCGACCGGGTATCGCAAGGGGGCTACCACTGCGATTCGGTGTGTTGACGTGGCTGCTCTCGTAGCGGCTTCGATCACGCGCAAGAATCCGGACGCCGAAGTTCTGCCATTCGATTTCGATGTCGTGAAGGTGAAGTTGAACCCGCGCGACAGCGTCGTGACAAACGCCGCCCGGCTTGCGTCGGTAGGCGGAGGGGGAACGAACTGCAGCGCGCCGCTGGCTCTGTTGAACAAGAGCAAGGCGAAGGGCGACCTGGTTATCTTCGTTTCGGACAACGAGTCGTGGGTGGACGCTCGCGGCGGACGCGGAACGGAGACGATGCGCCAGTGGCAAGTGTTCAAGAGCCGCAACCCTCGTGCGCGACTGGTGTGCATAGACATTCAGCCGTATGGAACTACGCAGGCTCAGGAGCGAGAGGACATACTGAACATCGGAGGCTTCTCGGATCAGATCTTCAAGGTTGTATCCGAGTTTGCAGCCGGAGGGCGTGATGCGAACCACTGGGTCGGCGTAATCGAGTCGGTGGAGGTGTGAAGCAGTAGGCGGTAGACAGCAAGCAGTAGGCAGTGAGAACGGGGGTAGCACCGGTAGTGGCGAGTAACCTTCTCAGCTGCCTACTGTCTACTGCCTACTATTCTCGGGGGCCGAATGCTGTCGGGACTACATCTCGAAAACGTGCCGTCTCGACGACCCTAGTCGGCCCCGTTGATCATTGACCGCGGATGATACGCATTGAACGGATTGACACTGATCTTTTGATCAGCGTCGATCCGGTAGATCCGTGGGCATCCGTGGTCTATTTTCGTTGCGATGGCGAATGCCGGTGAGAGTACATGGCAAAGCCGGCTTCAAACCGGCGGGGTTCGAGTCCCCGACTCGGGCAACCGAGTAACTCTCATCAATCTTGTCGCCATCGAATCGAAGGTGAAGCAAGGCGACGAATGCTCGTGGAACCACATGGACTATAATCCCGAGGTCCCGGGTTCGAATCCCGGCGGCTCCATTCTGTACGGGGCCGTAGCTCAGAGGTAGAGCACGAACGTGTTTCACACCTTCTTGTCGTCGCTAGTTTACCAGGGTGTTTTCTCCCGCGAAGCAGGTTTATGATGAATCGGGTGTAGAGCAGAAACCAAACAAGTAGAGAGGTTGGGTATGGCAGAGAATGAAACACTAGAAAGGCAGGGGTTTGTGGCGATGACGTTTGACGTGCCCTTCGCGGTTTCCCTCCCGAACGGGGCGTATCTCACACGGGACCCGGAAAAGGGGCTGGCATGTATTGAGCTGGTGTTGAGGGAGGGATCATTGGCCTTCTTTCGCAATCGCCCGATAATCGGCCCGACTTCCTTCAAAGATCTCCAGACCGCCGCACAGAACTTTACAAGGCCACGACCCGATTACAGTTATGTCGTGACCTCAGTTCTGGCCGATGGCGGCGAGAAGGCCACACTCAATATTCACTGCGGTGAGGATGGCGGGTTCGCTGAGTGCAAGTATTTCTCCTGCGTTACTGTTACTTTTCTTGCGGATGATCTCCGGATTATCTCGGAAAGCGATAGGGTCAAGCAAAGGGTTACGGGTATCCTGGCTCCCTTTCTGGACAAGTATAGAGTTCTGAGCGAGGACTACAAGGTTGCACGTCTACCGTCCGACGTCACCTTCTATCTGGCCAGCTACCATACAAGTCCATTGCGCGATGTTGAGCTCAACATGGATTCTTCGGAGTTATTCAAACTACTCGCGGAGCCCCGCGCATGGCGGACCGCTTTAGGAAGTGGTGCCACGAACAACTTGAGGGCTAACAGCTACGAATCAGTTGGTCCCCGCAGCCCCATGGCGGGAGATATATTGCGTGAATTTATTAGTCTCACGATTGAGGACTATTCCATGCCTCTCAGTTATGAGTTCGTTCTGGAAGCGCTCCGATGTCTTCAGAAAGCGCGGGAGTTTAGGCTTGCTATCGTTCACGCGGAGACTGCCATCGAGGTGTACGTCAGTGACACACTGGTCAAGCTAATGCGACAATCAGGAATGTCAGAATCAGATGCACGCTCGGCAGTCGAGTCTGACAAGAAATATTGGGGCATCAAGAAGAGACTCCGCAGGCTTGACGAGTGGACAGAGGAGTACTGTCATCGCATGCAGCTTCCATTCGTCCCGTTCGTCGCCTCCTCTCTCTTCGGTCGCTGGGACTCCAAACTTTACGCAAATCGCAACCGGGCAATTCACGAGGGCGCGGGAAAATTCCAATATCAAGACGCCTGGGAGGCGATAGGCATCGCAAAGGAGTGCATTGTGCTTCTGGAACAGCGCATACCTGGGATCGCGCATTGGGTCAGTCTCAATACGTCGATGAGCCACCTTCGAGAAAGCGCCGGCGAGGTGAGCTTCTGAGGGGTCACCATGAACAGTGGGGATAACACTGCCGCTATGAATACGGTCCAAGAAATCGAATGCGCGGTGCGGCAACTATTGCCGAAGGACTTAGCACTCTTTCGCGCCTGGTTCATCGAATTCAGTGCCACTCTGTGGGATCGGCGCTTTGAAGCGGACGCTCTCGAAGGGCAACTCGACGACCTGGCCGCCGAAGCGTTGCGTGATTTGCTGGAAGGACGCTGCACTGAGCTGTGACCCAGGCAAGCAAACCGCAAGTGGCCGCGGCTACCTCCATCTTGCCCCGAAAATCTCCGATATTGGGAATTTCTTTAGAACGCTGCATGACCAAGAACAACACAGACGCAAAGGGCCTCAAGGTAGCTAAGCAACTCCACAACGCTGACAACTGGAAGCATCTCGCGCGGTGGAACGGCGAAGGCTACTACACCCTCAAGACTGAAGACATCGCTGATAATATCCCGGTGAGACTCTTCCTCACTCCTTCGCTGCTCAAAGAGGCCGAGGACATCATCTATCGCCAGATCGTCAACGCCACTCGCTTTCCCGGCGTTAAGCTCGTCGCCATCACGCCCGATACTCACTACGGCTACGGCGTGCCTGTGGGTTGCGTGATTCTCACAGACGCTGTTGGCGGGGCAGTAGCGATGGGTCCCGTTGGCTACGACATCGGCTGCGGGATGGTAAGTGCTAAGTCAGACGTTCCTGCCGATGCTGCTACGCCTGCGAAGCGCCTCGCTTTCAATCGAGCGGTCATGTCCAAAGTCGATATGGGCGCGGGAGGCAAGAGCATCAAGCTCGGCACAGTCGATCGTCGCGAATTCGACAATCTGATTCACGGCGGCGCTGAATACTATGTCGAAAAGTACGGCGCCATATTCGACCGCAGCCGCGCGGAACGCCATCGCATGCCGGTCGACGATGACTGGCAGCCGTTGATGGGTGGAAAGGGCAGGCCTGAGCGTGGTATGTCGCAGCTTGGGTCGCTCGGGGGAGGGAACCACTTCATCGAGTTGCAGCGCGCCGAAGAGACCGGAACCCTGTTCGTTCAGGCTCATACGGGTTCGCGCGGTTGGGGGCACGGGCTCGCGACTAACTACTTCGAGATGGCGCGCGCCGAAAAGCCCG
>JBGPFL010000098.1:0-9945 GCA_041483295.1 Blastocatellia bacterium
AGCTTGCTCCCGCCGTTTGTGGTCGGAGAAGCAGCGGGAGCAAGCTCACCTTCCCAACCTGTTACTACCTTCAGCTTATAGTCGCAGCATGAGTTGGTACCTCCTAAAGATCCAAACTCAAGTAGATCGCGAAGCGGATCAGCTTGTACCGTTGTTCGATATCCTTTACGTGGATGTCGCATTCTCCATTGTCCACTACAGACCCCTGACGGTATGATGGAGAGCAACAGTTCAGAGCCAAAAGAGGAAGCATGGAAATCACTCTAACACCCGAAGATGAAGAGATAATTCGAAGGCGCCTTCAAAGCGGCGCCTTTGCGAGCATCGACGACATTATCCATTATGCCTTGCAATCGCTCGACACTGAAGAAGCATGGCTTCAAGCAAACAAAGAAGCTATCCACAATAAGATCGGTCGCGGTCTTGCCGAGCTTGATCGCGGTGAAGGCCTGTCAGGTGAAGCCTCTCGGGCGAAGCTCCAGGAAAAGAAAACCATCGCAGACTACGCTGCGAAGCACGGCGGAACGGGCATCGACCTTGACCAGGCGCTTGAGGGCGCCGGTATTGAATTCTTGACCGAGGGCCGAAAGGCAAGCGCCGATGGAGCGCCGTGAGATGTATTGGGCGTGCCCGCGCCGCGCTCTGGTCCTGAACAGTGATTACGATCCTTGTTTTTCGACCGACACTATGTACTCGGTCACGATCGAACTGCGACTCCTGGCGCGCTTCGCAGGCTCCACCAGCTCTCGTACGGTGATTATGATCTCATCAACGGTCTCAGGAGTGAAAGACGCGTCGCCGTCCTCCGGGCAGACCCAGGCATAGACGTTCGGTACTCGAACTGAGATGCCATCTTCTCGATACTCAAATGTCGTCAGACGCCACTCTTTTGAGGTCTGATGCTGGCCACACACCGGAACACTTTGTGATGACATAGCGGTTCCTTTACTGCTTGCGCCTCTTAAAGGGCGGACTCTCCCACTGAAGCTCATCAGGCAGGTATGTAGTAACCAATTCAATGTACACCCGGTCCGCGTATTCACAAACTACGTGCAAGTATATCGGAACCTTTTCCGACAAGCTCGTCCTGCCACAGATCAACACCCGCTGGACCTCGAGGTACTCTTCGATGATTGTTCCGCCGAGAATCGCCTCGACCATGTGCTCGCGGTCAAAGCCCTCCTTCAAGGCATGCTGAACTGCATGTGACTTAATCAAGTAGTTGCCGACTCGTACTCTCTCCCGGATGATCTCAATATCCACTCGCCGCAGCCCTCGTCTTCGTTCAGCGTGATGGTCTTATCTTTGTTGTTCGGCGCGCACTAGTTTATCACAGCAGACACCTACGTCGGATCGTGAAATTGATCTCCGTCAGCTTTCCGGGAACGAGTGGCTCCGGCTTCTCCCAACTGTTTCGAAACTTCGCTCGCATAGGCTCTCCCCGCAAGAGTTGATCGACGTCTACCCCGACAATCGGGACAATAAGCAGCAAGTTCAGAGCAAGAGAGGTTCTAGCGCCGCCGGTCCGCCTGGGCGGATATCAACGGTCAACGGAGTGTCAACAATATCAAGTTGGTCGCCTTTGCTGTCCAAGGGAGCAGTCGCGTCTGTTGGAAGCAAAGATTTCACTTGACATCTAACTTGACCAACGCTATCCTGTCGAGCATTGGAAGTAGTCAGGCAGCGACCAAAGGAGGTCCGGATGATCGTGAAAAAGCGTCTCCGTAAAGTCAGTTCTTCGACATCGTCGCTCGAAGAGGATCAGCAGAGAGATACAACAACATTCAGCATTCGGCTAACCCACGACGAACGAGATCGTTTGATGAGGGCGGCCCAAATGCGTGGATGTACTCCTACGAATCTCATTCGCATTGCAACGGTCGAAAGAGCCGCGCATATTCTGAACACAAAACAACGTACGAGTTTCCCCTTCAAGACCGTTGCGAATGAGATCGCCGAAAGGCTCTTCAAAACCATTTACCACTCGTTGAGCTTGGAAGACTATCAGTACACTGAAGACCCAAACATTACTGTTGATGTACCGGGGCTACCTGTTGAGAATCTGACGAAACTGAAAGAGGCAGTGCGGTTAGGAGGCGCCGAATTCCTAAATCTGATATTGGACTTCTGCGAAGAACTAACCGCCTACGGGCGCACGGACCTGCCGGAGCCCGTTGACCCATTCGCTGATAGAAAAACAACATCGGAGGAACCTCATGCCGTACGGAAAAGTCGTCGCCTATCGAGATAGAAACACAGTCACAATTAGGATCGAGCTTCCAGATCGCGGTGAACCCTCAGAACGCGGACATGCGGACAATCTCGTGGATCCGAGAGCCTGGATTCACTTGGAAGAAGAGCTCGACCGTTTAGCCATCAAGATGACAGTGTGTCGCCCATATCGGGGACGTCGAAACTGGCCAACCAACCAGCGGCGCCTTGCCTGAGCTGTGGAGATGACACGAAAGGAGCAGGGATGGGACGCGCATCGCGCTTTTTGCTCGAGCGGACACGGAAATGCCAGCAACAACGTCCTTGCTGCGTGGTTTGCGCCGACCGATTCGCTAGATTCTCCTGCAGGCGGCGGGTCAAATGCGATCGACATCATACTCTCTGCGCTCGATGTTTCAGGAGCGTCCGAGATAGCTCCAGGCTCATCTTCAAATCCAGGAGTCTCAACTTTATTGAGATATCTCAAGCCGCACCACAACCAGATCGTGCGACGGGATGATCGTCGTTGTTTGGCCGCAGGCGGGGGCCATGTGAATAGGCCTCTCTGGGCACCGGGATCCGCCGTCTACCTACCAATGGCGGTACGTCCCTACTGTGCTGCCTTCACCATCACTTCGACTCCCGAAGCCGCGTCCCTCCGATGAAACACCGTCTCAGTAGCCTTCTTGAAGTCGTCCGGTCTCGCGTTCGGGATGTCCACAAAGCTTTGCGGATTGCGATCCACCAGCGGAAACCACGAGCTTTGAACCTGCACCATGATCCGGTGCCCCTTCCGAAACGTGTGATTCACATCGGGCATCGTGAAATTGATCTCCGTTAACTTCCCTGGAACGAGAGACTCCGGCTTCTCCCAACTGTTGCGGAACTTCGCTCGCATAGGCTCTCCGCGCAAGAGCTGTTGATATCCACCCATGCGGACCGGCGTCGGCCCCAGAACTCGCTTGGTCGGGTTCGCTTCTTCGTTGTCCGGATAATCGTCGGGGTAGACGTCGATCAACTTCACCACAAAATCCGAATCCGTTCCAGTCGACGCCACCTTCAGCTTCGGCGAGACAGGCCCCGCAATCGTCACATCTTCCTCGAGCCGCTCCGTCTCGTAGACCAACACATCCGGGCGCCGCGCCGCGAACCGCTGGTCATCTACCATGTAGCGCTGCGGGACCGCCGTCGATATGTAGTTCACGAAAGGCACCGGACGCGCGGGATCACTCACGTACTCGTCAGCGCCCTCCTTTTCGCCAGGCGATTCGAAAGAGAGTTTTCCGCCCGCGTGAAAATACAGCACCCTGGCCTGCGCGTCGGATGGAGGCCATGCATCGTATTTCCGCCATACATTCGTGCCGGTCTCAAATACGTAAGCCTTTGGCAGGGCCGCGCCTTTTCCCTTCAAGTAATATTCGAAAAAGGGAAACTGAATATTCGCCCGGAAAAACTCCGAGGTCTTGGCCGCAAACCGGACGTCGCCCAGACGGTCCCCGTCGGTACTTGCCCATCCGCCATGCACCCAGGGACCAACCACCAGCGAGTTTGCAGTCCCCCGATTGTACTGTTCGATAGCGTGAAAGGTCTTGAATGGACCGGAGAGGTCTTCCGCGTCAAACCATCCCCCGACCGTCATCACCGCGCATTTGATGTTCTTGAGGTGCCGGGATAGATCCCGCGCTTTCCAATAGTCGTCGTAGGTCGCGTGTTGTATCTGATCGGTGAACAGAGAATTCGACTCCTTGAGTGACTTTTTGTTCAGACTCGAGAGCGATCCTGCCTGGAGATAGAACGCGTAGCCATCCGGAGTGCCAAAATCAAAAGGCACGGATGCCTTCGGCGGCGCCGGCTCAGGAAACGGTTTGAACGCCGTATAGAACCCGAAGTTCGCCGCCAGCATGAACGCGCCGCCGTGATAGGCATCGTCGGTCATGAAGAGATCGGTCATGGGCGCTTGCGGCGACGCGGCCTTCAGAGCGGGGTGCGAATCAATGATGCTCGCCGAGGTATAAAAGCCTGGATAGGAGATGCCCCAGATCCCGACCTTGCCGTTGTTGTTCGGCACGCGCTTCAACAGGAACTCGATGGTGTCGTAGGTGTCGGAGCTCTCGTCGACGTCCTTTGGCGATTCCTTGACGTCGAGGTGCGGGCGCATCTCGAGGAACTCGCCCTCCGACATATATCTGCCTCGGACGTCCTGATAGACGAAGATGTACCCCGCCTTTTCGAATTCGTCCGAGGGCCCGAGCCGACTCTTGTACTGGTCCTCGCCGTAAGGGCTCACACTGTAGGGCGTCCGGTCCATCAGAATCGGGTATGGTTGGGTTGAATCTTTAGGGGTATAGACGGAGGTGAATAATCTCTTTCCGTCTCGCATGGGGATGCGATATTCATACTTGGTGTAGTGAGCTTTGACGTAGTCTTCCTTGGGCTGATCCTGAGCTTGTCCTGCTACTGCTCTGGCACCCACAAAGAGCGCGCCGGCCGCGAACACCGCCCACATCCAACCCAATCGGCTTGTCGACTTAGCCATAAACTTCTGCCCTCCTCTCAGGTCCTGGGACTTCGATCACCATGGGATGAAACTCGGAGTTTAAGCGAGGTATAATAGCACGGCGCCTCGGGTATGAACTCCGTGAGGAGGAATTGTGATGAGAAAGACCCACCTCTCGATGATTGTTTCCGCGATATTCGCAACGGCGTTGGTCGGCACGTCCGCCGGTTACGGAGTGCATAGCGGTTCTTCCGCCTTTGTTCCACGGGCCTTCAGAACACCGGGCTCGGAGGCACCTCAACTGACGGGGCGTCAGCTCCTATTCAAGGGCAAGCCAGTCGATGAGCTTGTGAGCGGCAAGAAGATCAAGCGATACGAAGTGGAACTGACCGGAACGGGATTCGGTTCCGGTTCCACAGTGATTGTCAATTCGATACGCGCCTTCCCGTTTGATCCTTTTAACAGACCAGAACTACGAATCGCAACGATCTATGAAAGTGCCACGGACTTGCGAGGCCAGTTTCTTCACGGAAGCCCTCCACCTGGACTGCTGTTGATTAGGGTCGTAAATCCGGACGGCATGGAGTCGAATACGCTGGCTATGGACGCTATCAGCGCGTCCTCCGATCTTTCCATCACCTCGTTCTCTCCCGAGTCGGGCCCAATTGGTACCCAAATCACTTTGAGCGGTGTGGGCCTTGCGACGTCCTCCGTGCCTGCCATCACTGCCATTCGATTCACGGCCGTTGGATCCGATCTGCGCTTCGCGCCTGTCTTCGTGGGTTTCTATACCAACTCTTCAGCAGACGACAACACCCTGACCCTCGTCGTGCCGCCAAGCGAGATCGCTTCCATTTGCCCTGGAGGACGGTTCGGTTGCGACCCGCTTGCGTCGCCCTTTATAACGCCCCAACAGTACCGGCTCCAGGTGATCAATTCCAACGGCATGAGCAACAGCATCTTGTTTCAGGTCACTCCTAATTGAAATGCCGCGTCTACGTTCTGGTTGGAATTCATGACTTGCCGAGAGATGATCCGCAGATGCCGCAGATATAACGAATGAACTGTCCATTTCTCTAACTCTACGGCCTGTTGTTCTTCATCTGCGTCATCTGCGCAATCTGCGGATGACAGGTCATTAGACCTCAGAGGAGAGACGTCAACGACCCTCGTTCCCTGTTGCGCAAATTCGTAGTGCGGCTTCGAATGGCTTCAGCAGCGAGGTTTTCTCTGCTACCGGTGCTTCTCGTCATTTCTTCTTCGGTACCGCCTCCATCAAAATCGCGAGCGCTCTCTTGAAGGCCTCGGTCCCCGGCCCGCTGCCCCTGTAGTGCCCAAGCCGCACCACGACAAGATCGTGCGACGGGATGATCAACGTTGTTTGGCCGCCGGCACCCGCCATGTAGTACGCCTCCCTGGGCACCGGAAACGCGCCATCGCCGTTGATCCAGAAGAAGGCGCCGTAAATGGGGCGCTTGTCGGCTTCCCACGCGGGCGCCAGCGTGCTCACGAACTTAACGTATCCCTCGGGCAGAATCCGCTCACCGTTCCATACGCCATCCTGAAGATAAAGATTGCCAAGCCTTGCCCAATCACGCCCCGACGCAAACTCGTAGCCCTGCGTGAGGAAGTTTCCAAACGGATCCGTTTCGATCACCATCGTCCGGATGCCGATCTTGTCGAACAGCGCGCGCTGGGGAAACGACAGATACTCCTCGCCGCGCTTCTCGACGCCAAGACGCACGAGATAGTTGATCAACGACGGGTCGCAGTTGCGATAGCGGCCCACCGTGTTCGGCGGCCACTGCTGAGGTCGCGTAGCGGCGTAGTGAAATGAGTTGATGCTGCCCGTGTAGAGATACACGTGATCGGGATACCCGAGCGACGGGTCGTAGTCGGGATCCTGGGGCGCTCTGATTCGCAGACCGCTCGACATATGCATGATGTCGGCAATGCGAATCTTCGCGCGCGGATCGCCCGGACTTTGCCACTCGGGAATGGGCGCCGGCTGCCACAGGTCATAGACACCCTGCTTGACGAGGATGCCCATGAGCGTGGCCGTGAGGCTCTTGCCCATCGACCAGCTCTCGAGCGGCGTGCGCGCGGTGATGCCTTCGCCATACCGCTCGGCGATGAGACGCCCCCGCCACGTCACCACGAAAGCAGCGGTCATACCCGCGGCCGGCTCGAACGCCGCGTTGATCGCTTGCTTCAACCTGGTCGCGTCGATCGCTGCCGGCAAAGGATCTCTGGGTAGCACATCGCCCATGGGCCAAGGCTGAGTTGAGGGATCCGGCAGCCGGCTCTTGACGCTGACAGGCTTGAAACTCATACCGTCCTTGCCAACCGGCAGCGTTACGCACCCCTGGTCGCCAAGGTACTTCGCAATGCGCTTCACACCGTTCGGTAGCGTGACAGACACGGTCTTGTTAGCCCGATCGATGACAGGCTTGCCCAACTTTGCACGCTCCGCGTAAGGACCGGTGAAGAACCCGACGTTCTCGGCGGCGAAGTCGGGATCGAGACCGGTGATGAATACGGCTGAGCACATGACCTTGGCGAATCCCGAGGCGTCGTGTTCAAGCGGGTCACCGGGAGGCGCGACGTACGGCGTCTTGAGCTCGAGTGCTTTCGCGCGCGCGATGAGCGCATTCCGAGGCGAGGCCTGCGTCTGCGCCAACGCAGTGACACCGACGCCCACACCGATCGTTTTTGTCTTTGATATCGGGACCACCAACAGGACGAGTGTCAGCAGCAGCGCCAACCCAATAACATAGATTCTCATTTCCCACCTCCAGGTCACACAGCGAAAGCTTGACTCTTGAACTGAGAACATTCGCGTGGTGTCAGCGTGACTTTGTCCTCACTTGCAGGGGGCCGTGGCCGGTGCGGTCTTCACCGTAGAGACTTCGGCCTTCGTGGACGGGCATCGGAAGGTGGCCCTGTATTCATGCGGCTGCTTTCCATCCGGGCTGCAAATCAACTTGCCTGTTACGAGCTCCCACTTGCACGGGCAATCTCCGACACCCTTCGAGGCGCGACCGGTTGAGTGAGGCAAGAAATCCGGATCGAGGACATTGAAGTTCGGCGGGAACCGATCAATGGATGCGTCGGCAGGTATTCTGTATTCCTCGGGTCGATTGTCCGCATCGTTCGGTTTCCCGTCGCAGTCCAGGTCTTTTCTTGGATTGCAAGGCATCCCGCTACGGACAGCTTGCCGGAACTTCGTGCAGCATACCTGGCGCGGCCAATACGGCTCGTTCTCAGCCCTGATCCGCTCCCAGACTTCCGGTCCGGAGTTCCTTGGCAACCAGAAACTACCCACCACGGAACCGCACATTGTGATGTTGACCGACGCCGAGCGTTTGTCTATCTTTAGCAGCGTTTTTTGCACGTCTGGGCAGTCGGAAGTGTCAAACCAAGGGGTTGGCTTTTCGCATTTGATGTCAGGAGGCTTTCTATCTTCAGGTGAGCAGTATTGGGCCAGCTCCGTGCACACTCCGCCGCCCTGGCGGAGTTGCCGGCAGATGCTCGTGCGTACTTCGCGCGGCCCGTTTCTCATGTAGTCGTCGCAGTGGCGGCTCGCGCCGATCCAGTTCCCATTCACGTTCAACAGCATGTTGCAGCAGATCAGTTGCTGGGTATTGAGCGGTGTCGGATGTGATGCGAGGGGCAGGGCGATGATCACCGTCAAGACAAACGCCAACAAAAGCGGCTTCGTTCCAGTCCTCATAGGCACCTCCGTAGAAGACTCAAGAGCGGTTCAGCTTCCTACTTTGCTGCGTGGATCTTGCTGGGGTCGTCTGCCGGGTTCACGTAGTTCAGCACGAACGGTCCTATTCCGTGGACCTGAATGATAGCCGCCGTCCTCGCCATCGCGAAGTGGCGCATCTCGGCAGGCATCAGCGCGTACCCCCCGGCGGACAGATTCTTCAGCGCGGCCCGATCGAACTTTTCTCCCATTCCGAACGCGACCGTGCCGGAGAGTATGGTTACGGCTTCGTCGGTCGGGTGCCAGTGCGGAGCAATCTTTTGACCGGCGGGGATCTTGAGCCTGATCACAAACGGGCCGGACTGTCCAGGGTTGCCCGAAACAACCGCGAGCTGCACGCCCTTTGGAATACTCGGCGGGGCCGGGCCCCACTTCACCTCGGCGGCAGTTAGCGCGATGTGAGTTGATGTCGTTGGTTCCTGCGCCAGACCAAAAGCGGCCACGGCAATGACGCTGAGTACAACGTTGAAGAGCTTCTGCATATGACACCTCCAATCTGTGAGTCTTTCGAGCTGAGGTCGGCGGCTCTTGACGGGCCGGTTCCCAGCCGGTCAACGATAAGTCACTCTGGAATATTGCGCAAACGCTTCGGCTTGTCGAGCCGAACGACTAAAGGTACTTGAGCGAGGGTATCAGTAAAGAAAAACTCATTCACAGCTAGCGACTGGATCTCTGCGCCCTCTTTGCGTTCTCTGCGGCTCTGCGGTGAAGCGTGTTTCGCAAGGGTCCGCTTCCCAATGGACGCAACGCCGGAGACTACCGCTGTCCTTGGCTTCTGGCGCTCTTCACCTCGCACTCATCACCCCGAACTCCTCAGCGATGCTTCGAGAGCCACGTCGCGATAGTCTCTTTGAACTCCGGCTTGAGGATGCAATTCAAATGACCGGCGTCCTTGATCTCGACGATCGGCCAGTCCTTTCGCACTCGCTCGAGGGGCGTTACGTAAAGCCGCTTAGTCGGATCGCGATCGCCGACGACTATTTCAACCGGAACGCTGATCGCTCTCAACTCTGCTTCGGTCAAAGCCAGCTTGCCAAGACTGCGTGCGCAAGCCGGTGGAGTGCTGCTGCCTCGTCGCTCCGGCATTCGCTCCCAGAAGCTCTGCAAAGCGCTGCCTTCGCGAAGCCATCCCATGCCGCCGACTATCCCGCTGAGCACTCGATCTTGATGCTTAGCCATGAACTTCATCGCGATCATGCCTCCCATCGAATAGCCGACGATGTGGGCCCTCTTGATGTTGAGGTGATCCAGAAGCCTGACAACGTCTTCGACCAGCTCGGGTCCGTATGCCGCCTCGCTTGTCGGCTTGTCAGACTCACCGTGCCCGGGCAAGTCCAAAGCGATGACCTGATAATTCTTCGAGAGCATGCCGATGACGCCGGGCATCTGCCAGTTCATCCTTATGCTCGAGTGGAGCCCGTGAATGAGCACGACAGGCCGGCCTTTGCCTTCGACGATGTAATGG
>JBGPFL010000099.1:0-9891 GCA_041483295.1 Blastocatellia bacterium
CCGCCGAACTAATATCTAACATCCCCGCCCCGAATCAACTCTGGCGATTTGATTCGTCAAACAGTCTCGTCGTACTTTCGGTAACACTGGATGGCGGTGCCGCCAACTCTGAAGGAATCCGGGGAGGAGGAAGCTCGTTGGTGTTGAGCCCAGGGGGCGCCATCTGTGCAGGGCGCGCAACGGGAGGAGGCAGTTGTCTTGCACTCAAGCACTCCGCCACGCCCTTGCCGATCGTGCCAAAGGCTGGAATGAACATCCAGAACCACCACAGCCTGCCGGCGGGCGCGAAGTACAACACACCGAAGGCTGCCAGAATAAAGCCCAAACCGCCGATGATAGTCGCAACACCATTAGCCAAACTGGGCGGACTCTTGTGCTCGGACTTACCATGCTTGCCGCGCCGAACCTGGGGAAGCTCTCCGGTCAGCGCCTGCGAAATGAGGCTCAGGTTTGCGCCGCAGGCGCGGCAGAACTTTGCTTCGTCATTGTTTTGCGATGCACAACTCGGACAGTACATAGAAGCCGCCCCCCCACGTGTGATCATCTTTTAACAAGATACAGATGAGACAATAAGCTTCACAGCAACGGATTACAATACTGGAGGCGATTTTGGATTTTAGATGGCGTAATCCAAAATCTAAAATCTAAAATCCAAATCCAGCTGAGATCAATGCCTGCTGCTGTCTGCCTCATCAAAGAGCTTCGTTGTACTCTCGGTGACGCTGGCGGGTGGCGCCGTAAGTTCTCGTGGGCTGTCCGCACCGAGCGACCCGGTGTTGGGCGCCTGGTGCGGGGATACGTGTCTTGATCCGGCGATTGCCTGCTGTGCCTCTCGCGCCGCGATGATCTCGGCCACGCCCTTGCCGAGGGCCCCAAAGCCTGGAATCAGCATCCAGACGCCCCAGTATTGTCTAACCAGGCAAAGGACAATAGCAATCAACACGAAACCAAAGCCAGTGAATGCTTTTGTAATTCCACGCGAGAGGTCGGCTGAACCTCCATGCGCGATTCCCTTCCGGTGTTTGCCGCTCCGACCCTCAGGAAGTTGGCCTGTCAGCGCTTGCGGCACAAGACTCAGGTTTGCACCGCACGTGCGGCAGAACTTTGCGTCGTCATTGTTTTGCGATGCGCAGTTCGGACAGTACATAGAAGTCCACCTCCACTCAGGCCACTCTTTGGTAAGGGTGTGCGACTCAGAGGATAACTTTCACAGCAAGGGAATTCAACACTGATGGGAGCATCATTGTGGTTGTACAAAAACCAGTTCCACTCGTCGATTGGTTGCGCGGGCTGTCACCGTCTTGCTCTGCGAGAGCGGAACCGTCGCGCCGCGTGACTCGACCTTGAAGTTCGTACGCGACACGCCGAATGCGGCAATGTACTCTGCCACGGACTGCGCGCGGCCCAGCGCGAAGGCCTCGGCCGTCGGTCGCTCATCGGCATGGCCCTCGACTGTGAAGACTATGTCGGGATGTTGGGCAAGCGTCTGCCCAAGCGCATCCATCTTGGCCTTCACAGGCAGGGCAAGCGAGGTCTGATTTGCGACGAAGAACTTGTCGGTCAACACGGCGACAAATCCGTCCGCACTCGGTCTAACCGTCACGATGTCTGAGAGGGCGGTCTGAAGCGCCGCGAAGTCGCGGCGGCGAGCCTCTGCCTCCTGTCGGGCGCGTTCGGCTCGTTCAGCAGCGTCTACCTTTGACGTCACTTCGCGGAGCCCGGCAGTCGCGGAGGTCAACTGCGTTTGCAGACTGGTAACCTGATTGCGGGCGGCAGAGAGATCCTGCCGCAGGCGATCGACCTCATCCTGGAGGCGGTCGTTGTCAGACTTTAGCCGGCGGTTTTCAGCTCGCGCATCGGCGGCGTCCGTCAGCGCGCGAGTCAACTGCTGCTCGGCATTGGTCCGCGACAGTTCCGAAGCGCGGAGACGGGTCTCGGTGTCGGACAGTTTCGAATCGAGGCTCGACGCGTTCTCATTCGCCCGCCGGACCTCTTCATCACGGCGCGCGATTTCAGCGCGGCGCTCGGCTGCAATCGCGCGTTCCTCGGAGATGTCGCGGGCTCGAACGGCCATGGATATGGACTCTCGCGCGATCCGTCCTACCTCGTGTACGCTCTGGCCCTGCCGGAATGCCGCTTCGGCCTGCTCGAGCGAGCGCACTGCAGCAGAAAAGTCGGCCGGAGTATAGCGTTCGCCGTCGGCGAGCCTGGCGATCTGCACGGCGCGCCGCGCCTGGAGCAATTCCATCGGAGTCTTGTTGTAATCGTGTTCTGCGATGGCGGGAATCGAGGTGTCCGAATAGTACTTGCCGGAATCTCCGGTGAAGTAGACCTCGCTTGCCTGGATCTGAACCTTGGTTGAGGAGGGCGCCAGGTTTTCCAGTACGACCAGCTTCGATGGCAGCCGCACCAGGTAGTGAGGCTCCGCTGTCACGATCATCGCGAAGGTCTGGTACGCAGTGGCAGTCTTCAAGCGGGCCGAGCCGCCCGATAACCTGAACTCGCCGAGGCTATCGACCTGGCCGGCAGGCGTGATGGCCCACAACACATAGGTCGTGTAGTCGGAGCCGAAGCTGTACGCTGGAATCATGTTCTCGATCGTGATGTCTATTTCGCTTGTGTTGCGCTTGCGCCAGCGTTCGACCGTCGCCTTTCCTTTGGCGGTTGGCCTCTTCGTCGTTCCGGCCAGGGTTACTTCGACCGGATCTCTGAGGTAGGTGATCGCGACGGTCCGGCGGCGGACGTCGCCTTGAGCGGCCGCAACCACGCCTACCAGCAAAACAGCCGTAATGGCTCGAACGCTGATTAGAAGGTACCGAGAGTTGCTCATCAATCCTTAGATCCTCTCAATGCTGGTCTGGGAGAACTGCAACAGGGCTAAATGGTAGATGCCTGCGATCACTTATGTGTTTACCAGAAAGAAAAAACACCCGGTCCACGTCTCGGGCGTTTCGATTTGAAGCCTAGATTCTAGCAAGGTTCACGGCACAAAGGAAATTGCGAAATTCGAAATTCGCAATTCCTTTGCGGTTGAAGCTTGGTATTGCGGGGGGTCCCGACTATCGGCTAACGGCTGCCCCTTCCCTGACTGCGAACAAGTGATGCTGTCCGCGAACTAGGAGGATTCCATCTGATATTGCCGGAGTCGCCATGACGACTTCTCCGATCGCGTTGGTAGAAAGCAGTTCGTACTGGACGCCGGCCCTGACGACGAAGACTTCTCCATCTTCGCTTGTGAAGTAGAGCTTGCCGTCGGCTGCAACGGGCGAAGCGCTAAAAGAGCTGCCCCGGCCACCGAGTCGCTCTCTATTTACGAACTCACCGGTCTTTACGCTGTACTGCGAAAGCACTCCATTGTCCGCGCAGACGTACAGGAAGTCGCCGTACACGATTGGTGTTAGAACGTGAGGTACCGCGCGATTTTGCCAGACTATATGTCCCTCGACCCCGGCCGCAGCGGGCAACGCGATGTCACCGTTCGCCCCCGGGCGGACCGCATAAAAGACGCGTTGCATATGGGAGCTTCCTCCGCCAAGAAAGATCATGTCGCCGGTGACCACGGGCGTGGGTATCTTCACATCCGCGCCATCGGCCAGCCGCCACAACTCCTTGCCGGTGAGTGGGTCATAGCCTCGATAGTACCTGGTGCCGCAGGCGATCAACTCGTCGCGAGCCTTGCCCTCATAGATAGTCGGACTGCTCCACGACGTGTCTTCATCGCGAGGTGTGAACCAGACTCGCTTGCCGTCTTTGAGATTGTAGGCAGCGATGAAAGAGTTCTTCTGGCTGTCGCACTGGACTATGACAAGATGCTTGTAAATAATCGGAGAGCTGCCGAAGCCCCAATGCGATCCTGGATCCGAAGACCAACCTCCATCAAGAACGCCCAGGTCCTGCTTCCATAGGAGCTTACCCTGGACGTCGTAGCAGTAGAACCCCTGTGCGCCGAACATCACGACGACGTACTTTCCATCTGTTGCCGGCGTCGAATTGGCGTGACTGGCCTTCACATGGCGTTTCACTCTTGGCGCGCCTTCATACGCGGTCCGCTCCCAGAGGATCCGTCCGGTCTTCTTACTGAGGCAGTAGACCCGCCAGAAGTGTTTCGAATCGTCACTCGCAGAGGAAACCGATTGAGTCAGCCCATGCGTGAACTCATCTCGATCACTGCTGGTGATGGCCGTCGTGACGAAGACCCGATCGCCCCACACCACAGGACTCGAATGTCCGAGGCCCGGAATCGGACTCTTCCACAGAAGATTGATTGACTTCTCCGCATCCCACACTATGGGAGCGTGAGTTCCGTCTGCTATACCGGACGCATTTCTGCCTCGAAATGAAGGCCAGTTCTGCGCGGGGACGCCGGCGGCCAGACTCAGACAGATGCACAGCGCTATGGCGATCAATTTCATCGCATTTCCCAGGCCTGGGTACGCACGCTTCCAGCGTGCGAAACTCGGCAACGCGGCGCTTGGAATTCAACTGGACCTTCGCGGAGGACCAGCACGCTGGAAGCGTGCGTACCCAGGCTACCGGAACTCAATTCTTGATGTATTCTTCAGGGTTGGCCTTGAACGACTCGACACAGTGATCGCTTGCGAAGATATAGACTCGCTCCTTGTAAACGACAAAGAGATCAGGGTCTCCCTCTGCACCTGGCACTACGGGACAGCTTCCTCCCATTTGGATCTCATAGAGCTTGGGCTCTTTCTCAAAGAGCGCTTTGTTTGCGGCACTCGAGAAGAGATAACGGAAGCCGCTGCGTGTGACCGCGAGTTTGTCGTCGCCCTTGACCTCTTTGCCTTTTGCCAGCATGACCGGGTCGAGGCCCTTGAGAGGCACTACGGCATCGCTTTTCTGCATCACACTCGGCTGCGCTGCCTGGCTGACCATTCCAGCCAGAATCAACAGTGCTAAAGCGAACAATGACTTCTTCATAAGGTCCTCCTTTCAACTTCACGAACGTTAGATACGCACTCGGATGGCACCCGGGATGCGAACAGTCCAAGTCGATCCCAGTAGAAACGTGTCAGGGGATCGGGCTCATGGAGGGATCGGCTAATCTTCTTGGCGTCTCTCAGGACGGGATAGAACTGCGTGAACACGTTGTCGTCGGCTCCATGCTCTTTGTGACAACTGAAGCACGACGCCTTGGGAAAGGCACTGGAAGTCTTCTTCGAACCGTTCGCAAAGTCGAAGTAGGCCCAGCCCTCTTCGAACTTATCGTGGTCCTTCAACGCCACTTCGACCGCGACGCGATCGCCTTCGAAGTACCCCCCCTTGTTGATCGACACCTTCTGGTCGGCCCTGTGGACTTCCATCACGAGCAGGGTCTTTTCAGGGAACTGGCCGGTGCGTTTGAAGTGTGCGTATGCTTCCGGCTGGATATAGACGTGGTGGAATGCGCCCGGCCCGCCGGACGCGTCAGCCCGAGTCGGTTCCGAATACGAAAGGCCTATCGAGGCGCCTACGAAGACCCAGGTCCGGTAGCCCTCGGGGAGCATCAGTTCTTTGCCCTCCGAATATTTGGGCTGAACCATGTTCTTCAAGCCCGGGGTGTCCTGGGCGCGAAGCAAATTCACGCCGGCCACTCCGGCCCAGAGCAGCGCGAGCGCCAGCAATACAACCTTCAGCGAAGTGCGCAACGATCTCTTATTAACTGTCATACTATTGTTCCTCAAGCGATAACAGATACAGCCGCCGTTCCAGCACGGCCAGTTGTGTTCACTCACTTCGTAGAGCCGCCATAGGATCGATCGAAGTGACCCGGCGCGCCGGAACGAAGCACGACCATGCCGCCGCCGCCAGCAGCAGCAGCGCTACGGCAACGAAAGTCACGGGATCGGTGGGTTCGACGTTGAACAGCACCGACGACAAGGCTCCCGAAAGTGCAAGAGCTGCCGCCGATCCCAGCAACAGCCCTGTGACTACGAGCGCCATACCCTGTCGCATGACCATGCCCAACACCTTGCCTGGGGTCGCTCCCAGGGCGAGGCGGACGCCGATCTCATGAGTGCGCTGGCTCACCGACAGATTCATCACACCCGCAATGCCGGCGGCTGTAATAATGAGAGCCAGAACCGCAAACAGCCCCAACAGAATGGCAGTGAGGCGCGGCGAAGCCGTAGACTCGCTTCGCGCTCGTTCGAGCGTCTGGACACGATCCACCGCAGTCTCGGGATCGACCTCGTAGACCGCCTCGCGCAGAACCTTTGCGAAGCTCTCGGGATTGCTGGTGGTCCGAACCAGAAGATTCCCGCCTCCCGGATCTTGAGCGAAAGAGGTGTAGACTTCGTCCGCAGGCTCGAGGTCCAGTCCATACTCCTTCGCGTCGCCTGCCACTCCCACAATCGTCAGCCACGACACGCCTCGGTCAAACGAGATGCGCCTGCCGGTCGGGTCTTCCTCCTGGCCCAGGCGATGCCGCGCCAAAGAGCGATTGATGATAGCAACCCGAGGAGCCGTCTCGTTGTCTGAGTCCGTGAACGCACGCCCGCGCTCAATAGGAATGCCCAGCGTCTGGAAGTAGCCCGGGCTTGCCGTGCGCACCGCGGCTTGTTGCGGCGTCCCACCGTCGGCCGCGGGATAGCCCTGAATCTCGAAATCCCGATTGTAAGGACCGAAGGTTATGCCAATCTGATTCAGCGGATAGCCAGAGCTCAGTGCAGCCGATACAACTCCGGGCTTGGCCTCGACCTTCTCCATCAGTTGCTTATAGAAGGCTCTGCTCTCCTGCTGACGGTCGTACCGCGACCAGTTGAGGTTGATCCTCATCGCCAGCACGTTCTCAGGATCGAAGCCGGGATCTACGCTCTGAAGATTCATCAGACTCCGCAGCATGAGTCCCGCGACTATCAGCAACACAAATGAGACTGCAACCTGGGCGATAAGCAACGCGCTTCGCAATCTTTGCCGGCCCGCGCCGGGCGTCGAACGGCCGCCCGATTCCTTGAGCGCCGTGAAGGCGCTTTCGCGAGACGCGAGCAGAGGCATCAATCCAAATGCGATTCCAGTCACGATGGAGATCGCGAGCGTGAATAGCAGCACGGACCCGTCGATGCTTATCTCATCCGCGCGAGTCGTGAATCTGGTCGCAAATGACTTAAGAAGATGCAGTCCGCCCCCAGCAAATACGAGTCCTACAGCTCCGCCCGCCAGAGCCAGCAGAGTACTCTCCGTCAGTAACTGGCGCATCAAACGGCCGCGACCCGCCCCCAACGCAGAGCGAACAGCAATTTCACGCTCACGTCGCAGCAATCGCGCTACAGACAAATTCGCCACATTGGCGCAGGCGATCAGCAGAACCAGGCCCGCCGTTCCCAGCAGGATCAAGAACGTCCGCTTCGCGCGCCGCGTGAGTTCGTCGCGCAAAGAAGCGAGTGTTGCGCCGTATCCCCCGCTCTCCGGATAGGCCTCGGGGTATTCGCGTTGGAGGTTGTCAGCGATCCTCGACAGATCGCCTTGCGCCTGCTCCACTGTTACGCCCGGCTTGAGACGGCCAAACGCGCTCATCATCCGCTCAGTGCGATCTGCGATGAATCCTTTCGACGAGCGCGTGGGGCAATGAGAAGTGGGCATGTACACATCACTCTCGACCGGATACTGCGGAATGGAAGGCAGCACTCCCACCACCGTATGCGGCCGGTTGTTCATCTGAAAGACTCTGCCGACGACGTTGGGATCGCCTCCCTGGCTCTCCCGCCAGTACTTGTAGCTAAGCACCAGCACCGCGTCGGATCCCTCGTGCTCATCACCTGGCAAGAAGGTTCTGCCCAGGAGAGGTTTCACTCCCAACACGTCAAAGAAGTTGGCGGAGACGACCCCGGTCTGAACTCGCTCCGCTTCAGCGCGGCCGAGAAGAATGAACGCCATGGAATGGTGCTCGACCACCGCGTCCAGGGTTTGGCTCTGCTCCCTGTAGTCCATGATCTCCTTGACGGAGAAAGGCATGTTGTCCAGGCCGGCCCTCGGGGTCTGCTGGTGCAGGACCACCAACCGATCACCATCGCTGTACGGCAGGGGCTTCAGAAGCACCCCGTAGATTACGCTGAAGATCGCAGTGTTCGCTCCAATCCCCAGCGCCAGAGTCAAGACTGAGACAACGGTGAATCCGGGATTCTTGCGGAGGATGCGCAGTCCGTAGCGGACATCCTGCCAGAGCGCATCGACGAGTCGCATCCAGCTCACGTCGCGACACTCTTCCTTGATCTGTTCTACGCCGCCGAAACAACTCAGCGCCGCCCGGCGAGCGTCAGCCCGGCTCATACCTCTCCGCACGTTCTCTTCGATCTGCATCTCGAGATGGAAGCGCAGTTCCGGGTCCAGCTCCTGCTCCATTTTCTGGCGGAGGAAAACGGATCGCGCGGTGTAGGAAATCTTTTCAAACATTCAGAAGTACTCCTGCAGTTCCGAGGTCGCTGGCCGCTCGGATAACTTGATTCGGCCCGACGCGCGCAGTTCAACCGTAAAACGCCGTCCGAGGCTAGGCGGTCTCCAATATCTGACTAACTGCCGTCGAAAGCCGCTCCCAGTTTTCGGTCTCTTCGGTGAGCTGCTTGCGGCCGGTCCTGGTCAGTTCATAGAACTTCGCCTGGCGGTTGTTCTCGGAACTTCCCCATTCGGAGGTGATCCAGCCCTGCTGTTCGAGGCGGTAGAGGGCGGGATAGAGAGATCCCTGGTTAATGCTGAGCACTCCGTTGGAGATCTGCTGAATGCGCTGCGAGATTCCCCATCCGTGCATCGGCTCCAGAGCCAGGGTCTTCAGGATCAGCATGTCGAGCGTCCCCTGCAAGAGATCAGATTTTTGTTTGCT
The DNA here is from genome assembly GCA_041483295.1 of Blastocatellia bacterium. Taxonomy (GTDB): domain Bacteria; phylum Acidobacteriota; class Blastocatellia; order UBA7656; family UBA7656; genus DASYSA01. The sequence goes on from JBGPFL010000099.1 coordinate 8,813, forward strand.
CATGGCCTTCTCCTAGACAATCTACACGAGGCATAGTATGATCTCTCCTGTAGATTGTCAAGGGGAAAGATTGGGAAGGTAATGATCGCGCCCTTTTCTCTTCAAGAACCCATCAGCAGATTTCCATCTTCGTCGTTGACTCCGACCTGCCCGGTCACGAACCAATCGCCCGCCAGCCCTGTGCTCGTCTCTTGAGGTCTGTCCATGTACTCGACAAGCACCGACTGGTCGGGCAATCGAACAGCAATGTGGCCGGAGGATCCTCGCGGCGCGAGGGCGCCTTCGCTGTCGAGAATCTCAACTGTTCGTCCGGGGACAGGACGGCCAATGGTCCCAGCCTTGGCTTCGAACCATCGTTCACAGGTCGCTGCGAGCGGACCCGCTTCGACAGTGATGAAGTCTGATTGCAGCGAAGCATTCAGATCGATCCTCGCCCAGTCGATCATCTCTTGAGTCAGCGTGGAGCCTGTGACAATCACTCGCTGCAGCTTGAGGTCAAACCGGTCGCGCGGGTTCGGATGATTAGTCTTCCAGGCTCGAAGCTGAGCTGCAGGAAGAACGGCGGTCGTGACTTCGCAGGCTTCCATGATCTCGAGCGAGCCGTCGCCGTCGAAGTCCATCGAACCGCCGGCTACTATCGGGACGCCATAGTACAATGCCGGATAGATAACACCAAACAGCGCCTCCATCGAAGCCCAGTCACCAGGGGTCCAGAAGACCGCGTTGTCGCCCAGTTCGAAGTTGTTGACCATTTCGAATGCGGCAAGACTGCCGATCAACGCCGCGTGGCTGTGGACTACATATCGAGGAGCACCCTTCCCATTCTGCGCACAGAAGATGAATGCCGGAGTTGTAGGACCGGTGTCGGCGATCTGAAAATCTGACGACGCCTCGTACACCTCGCGCCAGAAGCTGCGGTCGCCTCCTTTGACAATGTGGCTGTGAATGGCGTCGGCGGCGACGAAGACGGCCTCTATCGAGGATCGATCGCCAACTTCAAGCGCCACGTCGACGCGATTCGACTCTCCGATGATGAGCGCTCTGGCTGCTGTGTGTTTGAGAATGAACTCATTCTGTGC
>JBGPFL010000100.1:0-9845 GCA_041483295.1 Blastocatellia bacterium
GAAAGCTCCAGCACTCGATGCTTGATCTTGAGAGCCGCGGCGGTCGCCCGCGCATCCTCTGCTTCATCCCAGGGGTCGCCTGGCGTGCTGATCGTGAAAGCCTCAATGTCGCCGCCGAGCTTCGATATGGCCCAGCATACAAGGCTCGAATCGACGCCGCCGCTCAACAAGGCCCCAACGGCCACATCCGCGTGCAGGCGCTTCTCGACGGCGGTCAGGAACAGGCGCTCGGTCTCCTCCAGCGCTTCGTCGAATGAAGGACCGGGTGAGGCCGTGATCTCGGGTGGCGACCAATACGTACGTGTGGCGGCCGTCTCGCCGGACCATTCCACAATCGAAGCGGCGGGGACTTTAGTTGCGCCCTTATAGATTGATCGGGCATCGGGGACGAAGCCGAACTCCAGGTAGTCGGCCATTGCGTTCTCATCTATGTCGCTGACGAAGCCCGCAACGCGCAACGCGCGTGCAGTTGAGGCAAATGCGAGAGAGCGGTTGCGAATCGAGTACAGGAGGGGCTTGACTCCCAGGCGATCGCGGACCAGAAAGAGCTTGCGGTCGCGATCGTCCCAGAGTCCGAATGCAAACATGCCTTCGAGCTTCGACACGAGGCGATCGAGTCCCCACTCGATGTAGCCGTGGATCAACACTTCGGTGTCTGTGTGGCTTTTGAATCTGTAGCCGGCTGCAACCAGTTCCCGGCGCAACTCGCGAAAGTTGTAGATGGCTCCGTTGAACGTGACGCCGACTGAACCATCAGGCGAGGTCATCGGTTGGCGGCCGCCTTCGCTGAGGTCGAAGATCGCGAGTCTGCGATGGGCTAGCGTGGCCCCGTCCCAGACCTCGATGCCTTCGCCGCTCGGGCCCCTGCGGGCGAGCGAGAGCACCATCGCGCCTGCAGCCCGTTCGGCTTCGACGCGGTCTCTCTCTCCAACTATGCCTGCGATTCCGCACATAGTATGCACCCAAAATCCTGTGGTTATAAGAGAGAAAGGCCGAATTAGCTCCGGAATCCAAGGCTTTCTTTCGAATATTGTTCTTCAATACGACTACGGTCGATCGCTCGCAAAGACCGCCAGGGATCAACGCTCGCTTCCTCCCTGTCGCTTGCCGCCGCAGCTGCCGACTCAAGTGGCGTCGGTAGCGTCGGGACCGAAGTTTGGGTCATTGCAGTATCGGGTTGGTCAGCACGACGCCGTTGATAAGCAGATACACCGCGAGAAGCACTCGGTTCAACCGGTTCAAGGGGCGGAACAGAGCGATGAAATGGTTGTAGAGACTTGTCATTCCTCAACGTTGCCAGTTTCAGCAGATGCTCATTAGGCTCGCGGTCAGTGCGCGAATAAAGTCGCACATCTCGGTAAAGCGTGCAACACTCTGAATTGATTCATTGACTCATTTTTAATTGATTCATTGGTTAGTTCCTTTAACTGTTGCCGTGGCGCTTGCCAATGAATCAATGACCCAATGAAAGAATTGATTCATTGACTCATTTTCTCATTAATTCATCGGTTCGTTCCTTCAACTGTTGCGCTTGGCTCGCCATTCATACGACGCCAATGAATCAATGACCGAATGAATCAATGACCGAATGAATCAATGATTCAATCTCCTCGATTCAATCTCCACGGGTTGATAGTTGATGTCCCGTTTCATAGAATGTGCCGGGATTGCCAATGGCATCAGTACCATCAAAAAAGATTCTTCTTGGCTGCGTGGCTGAGAACAATGACAAATACTTGTCCCAGGCGCTCCGCTTGGTCCATTCTGTGCGATGGTTCGGCGGCGCGCTTAAAGACGCCGACATCATCGTAGCGGTAGTCGAAGGGCTGGAGACAAGTTATCGCCAGGCGCTTGAGAGTCTTGGGGCAGGGATCCGCGTTGTTCCACGGTTTGATCCGGCAAACCCGCTGTTCAACAAAATTCAGCTCTTCAAGTTGCCCGACCTGGAACGATACGACACGCTGTTTTATTTGGACTGCGACACTATAGTGGTGCAAGACCCTTCGCCCTTCCTGGTGAGTTCGGCGCTGCAAGCTAAGATTGCCGACGTGCCGACCGTGCCGACTGAGGAACTGGAGCGCTTGTGCGGTCACTTTGGCGTGAATCCACCTGGGCGTCATTACAGAACAACTCTTGATCAGGTCCCGACAGTCTGGTACTGCAACGCGGGCGTGGTGAGTTGTCCCGTGCGGTTCATATCCCGCATAATCCCCGCCTGGTGCGACTACGAGTTGGAATTCAGCGCAAACCCTGACCTGTTGGGGCCACACCAGCACCACCGGAGCCAGGCAGCCCTTGCTCTGGCATTCATTGCGAACCCCGTTCCGTTCGAGGAGATGCCGGTCGGCATGAATTTCCCGTTGCACCTGACCCATATGAAAACCCCGGTCGAGATGGCCGAGACAGACCCTTTGATCCTTCATTACCACCACCTGGTTGACGCTGGCGGCTACTTGTTGCCGTCGCCCTATCCGCTCGCCCAAAAGCGCATAGAGGACTTCAACCAGCGGCTTCGCGCACTGGAGCTACCCGGCGACACAGTAGGATTGAGCGAAGGAATGCATGTGGCTGCCGCCGATGTCGAAGACGCGCACGCGGAAAAGATCATTCCTTTGCCTGGTACTGACCATAGGCGGTTTGAATGTGTAGCGGGTGACCTAATGCAAGAATTGGACTATGACCTTCGCGATCGTTCCTCGATAGTCGGAAGCGCCGAACCGATGGTTGTTTGTGTTGCCGGAATGCACCGCTCGGGGACCTCGATGTTCGCCAGGATGCTGCACGCCTGCGGGGTGTATATTGGCCCGGAACGCAACCTTGCTCAGCCGGCTCCGGACAATGAGGAGGGGTTTTGGGAGAACACGGATTTCGTCAACTTAAACGATGCACTTCTTCGCGAGCTTGGCGGAAGCTGGGACAAGCCACCATCGATTACGGATAGATGGAATGGCGCTGAAATGGAAGTGTTCCGGGAGCGCGGACGGGAGCTCGTCGGCCGGCTGAGCTGTCGAAGACTCTGGGGTTGGAAGGATCCGCGCAATTCGCTCACGCTGCCATTCTGGAGGCAACTGATCCCGCAACTCAAGGTTGTAGTGTGCCTCCGTAATCCACTGGAGGTAATCCAGTCGCTCGTAATGCGAGGGTCTTCAGCTGACGACTCCCAACTTGAGTTGTGGCTTGCCTACAATCGCCGGCTCAAGGCTGCCGTGCCAAGCGAAGATCGGGTGACTACGCATTATTCAGCTTATTTCGGCGATCCGCGAGAGGAGTTGCGAAGGGTCCTCGACGTACTGGGTATCCGCGTCTCCGACGAAGCTATCGAGCGTGCCTCTGCGACGGTTTCGGCGCGGTTGCGTCATCACCATGTTGCCACCGAAGAGTTGACCGAGGCTGGGATTCCGGACGACGTGGTCGAAGAGTACCTCACAATGTGCTCCGAGGCCGGCCCGCTGCTGCAGACTCGGACTGGGTTGACCCGTCGTCCAAATGGCCAACGAAGAGACTATCGAGACATGCTGCGCTTGAGGCAGCTCGAAGTGGCGATACAGAAGGCGGAGATCTTGCTAGGTAGACGGGAATTGGAACTGTCATCACTTAAAGAGGCACTGGAGAATCGCGACCGAGATATCGGCCTCCGCGACATTCTGAGGGCGGTGAAACGAAGAGTGATCAAGTAAGGCACTCGGGCGGCACTCAGCGTTCTACAACACTCTCTGGCGGCGAAGTCCGGCTTGGCCTGCGGGCACGAGATGACAAGATGATGACTGACATCTCCTGCGCCAATCCAGCCACTTAACGATCTACCCGCTGCCTGCGGTGGGGTTCGGGGAGGCGCGTCAAGGGCGCTCGTATGCTGGAGTGAACAGAGATCTACCCACATATCTCTCGAAAGTTTTGCGCCCCGTGGAGTCGCGGCTGCGTATATCGAAGTGAATCATCAGGAACACTATCGAATGGAAGTTCGTAACGCCTCATGCAACCAAAACCAGGCGAAACGCAGGCACGGATGAGAGTTTGCGTCACTCACATCGGGTTGAAACGAGTTTTTGAGTCTTAAAACGGGGAGCTTCTATGAACAAGATTCGCGTTGTGATTATTTCGCTGATCTGCTTTGCGGGGGCAGGTCTGTTCGCGTTACCTGCCATCCAGGCAAGCGGAGCGGGGTCAACACCGAAGAATGCCACATTCACCAAAGAAGTCGCGCCTATTTTCTATAAGAGCTGCGCCGAATGCCATCGCCCCGGCGAAGCCGCGCCCTTCTCGGTGCTCAGCTACAAAGACGTGCGGCCCTGGGCCAAGTCGATCAAAGAAAAGATCGTCAATCGAGAAATGCCTCCCTGGCACGCCGATCCTCACGTCGGCCGATGGGTGAATGATCCACGTCTGACCCAGTCTCAAATCGATACCATTGTCTCCTGGGTGGACGGCGGCGCGAAAGAAGGCGAGCCGAAGGATCTGCCGCCCGCCCCGCAATTCGTCGAAGGTTGGCGTATCGGCAAACCCGATCTGATCATCCCGATGCCGGATGAGTACACGGTCGCAGCCAACGGCCCTGACGAGTATCAGTACTTCGATGCGCCGACCAACTTTACCGAGGACAAGTACGTGCAGCTGGCCGAGGCCCGGCCAGGCAATCGGAAGATCGTGCATCACATCATTGCTTTCGTCGTTCCGCCAGGCAATCCAAGCCTCAACATGATCCCAAAGGAGCAGCGCGACAAAGCGCTCGAAAACTCGCTGAAGAATACTCCGTTTTATCGCGACGGCCTCTTGATTCGGATGAAGCCCGATCAGCCGGTCTACAACGACGGGAGCGACGTGCCTCCCAATCTCAAAGGCTTCAACAACGTTGACGATTTTCTAACCGCCTATGCGCCGGGCAGCGACTACGGTGTGTGGGAACCGGGAACAGCAAAGAGGATTCCCAAAGGCGCGATTATTCGCTTCCAGGTTCATTACTCCAAGGTCGCCGGCAGCGTGCAGAAGGACCGTTCAATGGTTGGTATGATTTTCGCAAAACAACCGCCGGAAAAGATCATCAAGACGCGCGCCGTATCGAACATTTTCTTCGAGATCCCGCCGAACGCCGACCGCCACAAGGTCACCGCCACCTGGACGCCGAGCCTCGATGTCACCATTCACTCTCTGTCGCCACATATGCATTATCGCGGCGCGGCGATGGAGTTCAAAGTGTTCTATCCCGATGGGCGATCCGAAGTTCTCCTTAACGTGCCTGCCTACAGCTTCAACTGGCAAATGGTCTATCGGCCGCAATCGCCGATACGAATTCCAGGCGGCAGCAAGATTCAGGTTACGGGATACTTCGACAACTCGGCGAAGAACAAGTTCAATCCCGACCCGACCAAAGCCGTGCGTCAGGGTGAACCCACCTACGACGAGATGATGATGGGCTTTATGGATTACATCGCGGAGAAGCCGCAGACTCTGGCGAAGGTTGACCCGCAGGTCTTCGATGCCTACGTCGGCAAATACGACTTCGGCAACAATCGCACGTACTCCATAACCAGAGAAGGCAATCGTTACTTCGGCCAGGGCCTGAACAATCTGAAGCGCGAGCTCTTTCCGGCGACAGAGGCCAGATTCCTCATCCCCGAAGTGGAATCACAGATCACCTTCGTCAGAGATGAAAAAGGCGAAGTGGTCGAATTGATCTACGAACAGAACGAACGCCAGAACCACTGCAAGCGCGTCAGGGAAGCCGCCGCGGGTAAAGCGCAGTAGTGGAGATCAGAGGTCAGAGGTCAGAGGTCAGAAGTCAGAGAGAGACTAAGTTCTGACCTCTGATCTCTGACCTCTGACTTCTGACCGTCCCCGTCTATATACGCCCGATGCCACAACTCCAGCGTCAATAGCGTCCACAGGTGACGCGAGTTGTCGCGCCGCCCTCGCCGGTGCTCTTCCAATAGGACTTGGATCCCCCGCTGGCTGAAGTAACCTCGCTGCCGCGTCTTGCTGTCGCTCAAAGTGTCGTGAAGCATGTCGCGCAGCTCGTGGTTGAACCACTTGTTCACCGGTACGCCAAAGCCCTGCTTCCGGCGGTCGATGATTTCGTCGGGAATCAAGCCTCGCATGGCGCGCTTCAATATGTGTTTGGTTGTGCCCGAGCGCAGCTTCAATGAAGCCGGTATGGTCTGAACGAATTCGATCAGCTTGTGATCCAGCAGGGGAACACGCGCTTCGATCGAGTGGGCCATCGTCATCCGATCGACCTTTGTCAGAATATCCCCGGGCAAGTAAGTCTTGCTGTCGAGGTAGAGCAAGCGCTCCAGGCGCTCGCCCGAAGTCGAGGCGAGGATCTGCTTGAACGATTGCGAAGAGTCACGACCGTCCAACTCGCGTCGGAAGCCCGCCGACAACAGATCTCGCTTTGCGTCATCGCTGAAGCACGAGAGGCTGTCGATGTAACGGGCATCGCCGTCGAGCGCCACGTTGCGCAAGAAGTTCTTGCCGTAAGCCGAGCGAGGAAGGGCCCGACTGGCCTTCAGCATAAGGCTGCGCCTGATGAACCCGGGTATCCGCTCGAACCTCTCGCGGGTTCGATCTATGAGGTAGCGATCATAGCCGGCGAACAACTCATCGCCCCCGTCGCCTGAAAGCACGACGGTCACGTGCTCGCGCGCCATCTTCGACACCATGTAGGTTGGAATGCTCGATACGTCGCCGAACGGCTCGTCGTGATGCCAGACGATGTCTTCGACTATCCGGCAGATGTTGGGAGTTACGATGAACTCGTGGTGGTCGGTATGGAAGTGCCGAGCCGTTATGCGCGCATGTTGAAGCTCGTCGAAGCTCGATTCACTGAACCCAATCGAAAAGGTGGTGACCGGCCGATCCATTTGCTTCGCCATCATCGCGACTACGGTGCTCGAATCTATTCCCCCCGAGAGGAACGCTCCCAGGGGCACATCGCTAATCAATCGCAGCCTCACCGATTCGGCGATGAGCTCGCGCAGCTTCGCAACGTAATAGCCTTCGTCGCGAATCGGCTCGGGCCTCGGGTCGTCGTAAGCAAAGTCCCAGTAGCGCCGCATGCTCAGCCGGCCGTCCCTGAATGTCGCCGTGTGCCCGGCTGGCAGCTTGGCGATGCCGCGGAACGTCGTCGCGGGGTCCGGCACATATCCGAACGACAGATAGTCAGAAATCGCTTCGTGGTTGACCTCGCGCCTGATGGCCGGATGCTCCAGTATCGATTTGATCTCTGAGCCAAAGATGAGAGTACTGCCTGCGATCGCGTAGTGAAGCGGCTTGATGCCGACGCGGTCGCGCGCCAGAAAGAGCTTCTGCAGCCGGCTGTCCCAGATCGCGAACGCGAACATACCGCGCAATTGTTCGACACAGCGCTCGCCCTGGTCCTCATAGAGGTGAACGATGACTTCGGTGTCGGTTCGAGTCCGAAAAATGTGACCGCGTGAGATCAGATCTTCGCGCAGTTCCTGGAAGTTGTAGATCTCGCCGTTGAATACAATCCAGACGGTGCCGTCTTCGTTGGAGATTGGTTGATGTCCAGTCCCCAGGTCGATGATCGACAAGCGGCGCATGCCAATAGCAAGGCCGCCGTCGATATGGAACCCCTCGTCGTCGGGCCCTCGGTGCTCGATCACCCGGCACATGCGTTGGATGACTTCACGGCGCTGGGCCGCCCCCATCGTCGCTTCAGTTTCGAATATTCCCGCTATACCGCACATAATCAGCCTTCCACTCGCCTTTGCTCTCTCACGACATAAGAAGGAGTTAGCCACCGAGCAATCTGTTTTGATCCCAGCTCATCCTCAGCACCGGTCCTCACCGCTTGTGATTGATCAGGCGCCCGCGCCTGGGAGGCGGTGCAGCACCGAATAGGCGGGGCCGGTAACGATCCCACAATGCGCCCTTGGTGATTCGTTCCGCCCACAGCTTCAACCTGCCTTCGCGCCTTTCGCCGCCAGGCGACTTAAGCGGATAGAGCTTCTGAAGAGCGACGGCGAATGCTACGGGATAGTAGAGGTACCAGAGGTACTCTATCGACGTGAAGGCGCTGCAGACGATGTAGGCGATCATCGCCCCCTGCACGGCGATGCTCAAAAGATGCAGTTCTCGGCCGTCGCCCGGCGCCTGCGCGAGCGAGGTCCGCACCTCTATTCGCTTAAGAGAGCGCATCGGTGAAGAGATCAAGATCAGGTATGCTATGAGTCCTCCGAGCCCTAGCTCGGCCGAGATCTCCAGGTATGAGTTGTGAGCCACCCGTTCTTTGTAGGAGTAGATGTGGAAGTTGTTCATACCCACCCCGATGATCGGGTGGCGCGCTGCGACCGCAACCGCTCGCTTGAGGATCTCCTGCCGCTCCTGAGCCGAACCGGTCTTGTCCCCGGCAGTGTGAAGTATTGTGAAGAGGCGGTCCCCATATCCGCCGGGCGCTGCGGCCAGCAAGACAAACAGCGCGGCCGCGGCCGCGGCTGCCGCAATCACGCGATTCTTGCGGCTGACTTTCCAGAGCAAGAAGCTTCCCACGGCGACGAGTCCAAGGAACCCCCCGCGAGAGAACGTCGTGACGACTCCGACAGCTAGAACTCCCGCGCACGTCACAAAGGCCAGCCGCAGGGCTCCTTTGCTGGTCAGCGCCAGACCCACTGCAATTGGAATGAGCAGGTCGAGCGAGGTGGCCAGGTCGTTCGGGTTGCCGAAGATGCCGCCCACGTTGCCGGCTATCCTCGTGCCCAGGCCGTCCACCTTAACCGCGAACACGCCCTCTACGAAGTCGCCTATCGCGCCGATCGCGATGCAGGTTGCGCAGATCACCATCATCGTCATCAACAACCGCAGCCGCCGTTTCGTGTTGATCAGGTTCGCCATCAACACGAACATCGCTACGACCTTGAGGAATGGGTCCGAGAGCCTGTCGATGCTGTCTCCGGGCGAAGCGGCGACCGGTATGAATGCGATACACAGCAGCAATATCACCCCTACCATCTTCACTTCAATCGGCCACTCGGTGAGTCGTTCGCCGGCTACAAGCTTCGAGATGACGTACACCAGGATCGTCGGGATCGCGACGAACTTCACAGTCGAGAAGTCGCCAAACAGGTCCGGAAACAAGTCGTTAGGCCGAGCATACAGCAACAGCGTGAATACGAAGAGCCCGGCGAATGCGAGCAAGTGCGATCCGCCCTTGGGCTGAACATCGTCGAGAGGCAACTCGAACGCTACGCCATGAGGCGCCACACTCACGGGATGCGCCTTCTTACGCTTCAGCAGAACGCCCGCTCTGGTTGTGCCGAAAAGACTCATTCCAAATTCCTACTGGATCTCCGTCGCCGACGAGAGACCAATCCGCCTCGAGCCGACGCGATAGAACCTGAGAAGCTCGGCCTTTTCAGCGTCGGTGATCGCGCCTGCCAGGAACGCTCCCAGAAGATAGACAGCGCCGAATACGGCAGCGCCGGCTGCGAGTGACAGCATCGGCCGTGAGTGCGAGAGCGCCAGCCTTGCCGTGAAAGTGGCTACGGCAGCCACTGCCGAGGCCATCGCCGACCTTGCTATCGGCGCCAGACGCCGGAGGTCGCGCATCGAGATACCGAGCTTTCGACCGATGACCAACACGGTAATCGTCAGGTCGACCGACTGTATGGCAACCACCGCGGAGATTGCTCCCAGTAATCCCGCAGTCTTTATGCCCGCGTAAAGCGCGACGCAGGTCAGCGGCAGCAAGACCGCGTAGAGCTTCAGCCTGAAGAATCTGAACTCGTCGAAGGCGCGAAGCATAGGGCTGGTCACGGCTATTGTCAGCAGGACTCCGATCAGGCTCACGGCAAAGATCGGTACGGCCTGTTCGTAGTTTCTGGTGAAGA
>JBGPFL010000101.1:0-9844 GCA_041483295.1 Blastocatellia bacterium
AGCGAAGGCGCCAACGGCGAGCTTGGATTCTACATCGTGTCGGATGGTTCGATGCGGCCGTGGCGTTGTCACGCGCGCGGGCCTTGCTTCCCGATCTTCTCGGCCTTTCCCAAGTTGATAGAAGGCGGATTGGTGGCTGATGCGGTTGCGGCCCTTGGCAGCCTCAACATAGTAGCGGGGGAGCTTGACCGATGATCGAGTTCAGCGACGAAGCGAGGCGGCGCTTCGAAGTCATCTTGAGTCACTACCCGGAGAAGCGGGCCGCAGTCGTTCCGGTGCTCACGCTCGCACAGCGCGAGTTCGGCTGGATTTCAGATGAGGTCGCCGAGTTCGTCGGCAACCTCATGGGTTATCCGCCTTCCGATATGTTGGCCGTGGCAAGCTTCTACACGATGCTCCACTTGAGGCCGGCCGGGAAACACCACATCGATATCTGCAAGAGCGTGACTTGCTGGCTTAAGGGAACCTACCCGTGTGTGGACGAGATCAAGCGTCGGCTGCAAGTAGAAGCCGGCCAGGTGACCCCCGACGGCAAGTTCAGCTGGAATACGACCGAATGCCTGGGGTCCTGCGGCACGGCTCCGGCGATGCAGGTGGGCGATCGCTACTATGAGAACCTCACTCCCGCGAGCGTTGGCGAGATCATCGAGAAACTGGCGAATGAATAAGATACTACTTGTAAACATCGACAAACCCGGTCAGACCAGCATCGAGAACTACCGCGAGCGCGGAGGCTATGCAGGGCTCGAGAAGGCTTTGAAGATGGAGCAGACCGCGGTCATCGACGAGGTGAAGGCCAGCGGGTTGCGGGGGAGAGGCGGCGCGGGCTTCCCGACCGGAATGAAGTGGGGTTTCGTACCGCGCAATACAGGCAAGCCGACCTATCTGCTATGCAACGCCGACGAGAGCGAACCGGGAACCTTTAAGGATCGGCTGCTTATGGAGCGCGATCCTCATCTTATGATTGAGGGCATGGCCATCGCTTGTTATGCGCTCAATTGCCATCTTTCCTACATCTACATTCGTGGAGAGTACGAGTTCGTAGCGCGCACGGTAGAGAAGGCGCTGGATGAAGCGTATGCTGCCGGAATACTGGGCGCATCCGTTTTGGGACGCGACTTTTCACTCGACATTTTTCTACACCTGGGCCAGGGGGCGTATATTTGCGGAGAAGAGACTTCGCTCATAGAGTCGCTGGAAGGCTACAGGGGCTATCCTCGCATCAAGCCGCCGTTTCCCGCGACTCACGGATTTCTCGCATCGCCAACGGTGGTCAATAACGTCGAGACCCTGTGCGCGCTTCCGTGGATCATCACGAAAGGCGCTGCAGCCCATGCTGCGATTGGAACAGAGAAGAGTAAGGGGACCAAACTTTTTTCGGTCTCGGGTCACGTGAATAAGCCCGGCGTTTACGAAGTTGATCTTGGCTACCCGCTTCTTGATTTCATTGAGAACGAAGCCGGGGGAATTGCGGATGGGCGCAAGCTCAAAGCCGTCATCCCTGGAGGATCGTCGGTGCCGGTGCTCACCGAGGCGGAATGCGAAGGGGTGTTGCTCGACTATGAGTCGTTGCTCAAGGCCGGTTCGATGCTCGGATCCGGGGGCATGATCGTGCTCGACGACAGGACCATGATGCCCGAAGTGCTTTCGGTCATCGCGGACTTCTATGCTCACGAGTCGTGCGGGCAGTGCACGCCCTGTCGCGAGGGCACGGGATGGGCTGCGAAGATACTTCGCAACATAATCGCGGGGCGGGGCAAGCTGGCCGACATAGATCTGCTCCTGAAGATCGCGGACATGATGGAGGGCAAGACCATTTGTCCGCTCGCTGATGCGGACGTTATGCCGATCCGGAGTTTTGTAACCAAGTTTCGGCATGAGTTCGAGGCTTTGTGTTCTCAAGCGGCAGAGATCCGGGAGTTGAGGTGAAGAGTGAGCGCCCAACTGCGCGAGTCTGGGAATGTAAAGCGTCCAGAGTGAGCGCGGTCTGAAAAACGATAGAATCTCTTACGCAAAGGCATGGTTAGCTGGTATGACTTCGGACTTCAAAGTAGACAAAACTGCTTTCTCGGTTGTGGAGCTGGCGGAAGCGGATGACGAGAGTGCTTACTGGCTTTCGAAGACCCCGCACGAGCGACTGCGCGCTGTTGAACTCATAAGGCAGACGATATATGGCTACACCTCTGCTACCGGCAGACTTCAAAGAGTTTTTGAGGTTGCTCAACGAGAAGAAGGTTGAGTATCTGCTCATTGGTGGTTACGCCGTCGGTTACTACGGATATGTGCGAGCCACCGCGGATATGGACGTATGGATTGCCTGCAATGCCGAAAACGCCGACAACACGTTGAGAGCTTTGCGAGAGTTCGGATTCGACTTGCCGGAATCAACTCGGGAAGTGTTTTTGAAACCTGATAGCGTGGCGCGGATGGGGGTGCCACCCTTTCGAATTGAACTGTTGACGACCATCTCTGGAGTCAGCTTTGATGAGAGCTACTCGGAAAGAGTCGTTGACACGATTGATGGAGTGGAAGTTCCTATCATTTCGCTTCGTCATCTGAAGATCAACAAGACGGCCAGTGGCAGGCTCAAGGACTTGAGCGATTTGCAACACCTGCCCTGAATCACATCTGTGCGACCCTGTTCTGGAAAACTGAGCGATGCCAAAGATCACGATAGACGGCCAGCAAGTTGAAGTCGCGGACGGTACCACCGTAATTCAGGCGGCCCAGCAAGCCGGCATAGACATCCCGCACTACTGTTATCATCCCGACCTGCCCATCGATGGCAACTGTCGCATGTGCCTGGTGGAAGTCGAGAAGATGCCCAAGCTGCCTCCTGCCTGCGCTACAATCGCGACCGAAGGGATGGTTGTGCGAACAACCACCGAAAAAGTGAAGCAGGCAGTTCGCGGAGTGCTCGAGTTCCTGTTGATCAACCATCCGGTTGACTGTCCCGTGTGCGACCAGGCAGGAGAGTGCCGGCTGCAGGACTACTACATGGTCTACGGGCTGCACACGAGCGAAATCCCGCTCGAAATGAAAGTGCGCAAGCGCAAGGTGGTGGACCTCGGGCAGATGGTCGTGCTCGATCAAGAGCGCTGCGTTCTGTGTTCGAGGTGCATACGTTTCTTCGATCACGTCACCGGGACCGGAGAGATGCAGTTCTTCGGCCGAGGTGATCACGTTGTGATCGGAACTTTTGATGATCGTCCTCTGACCAATCCGTACTCAGGCAACGTCGTAGATGTCTGCCCGGTGGGGGCCCTGACCTCGCGGGACTTCCGATTCAAGTGCCGCGTCTGGTTCCTGCACAGCACTGATTCCGTGTGCGGCGGCTGTTCTACCGGATGCAATGTGCGAATCGACCACCGCGACGGCATTATCTTTCGCACGCTGCCGAGACGGAACGTTGACGTGAATCGAAGCTGGCTCTGCGACGAAGGCCGTTTGAGCTTCCACGAGATAGCGGCAGGAGAGCGGATCGTTCGTCCGCTGAGCAAGGGCCGCGAAGGTATGCAGGCTCCGGTGACATGGGACGATGCGCTCAGTTCGATCGATTCGAAACTAAAAGAGATCGGCAGAGTTGACGGGACGGATTCGATTTTGGGTTTTGCCTCTCCTTCAGCCACGAACGAGGCCCTGTTCTTGTTCAAGCGATACATGGCGGAGCAGCTCGACGTCAATCTGTTTGAATTTCGGCTGGACTCAGAAGACAAGAAGGTCACGCAGAAGGAAGACGAAGTCTTGCGCCACATGGACAAACACCCCAACTCCACGGGCGCAATGAAGCTGGGGCTAATGAGCGAAGATCTGGGCGGGATCGGAGCGGCCATCAGCGCCGCTCGTGCAGGGCGGCTCAAGGCCGCAGTCATTATGTACCTCAAGCCCCTGGTGGGAAGGCCCGATGATCAGGACACCGAAGCGCGTATCGCGGAATTGGTGGGATCTCTGGAATACTCGGTGGTGCTCGCTTCCCATAAGGCCGATTGGCAGTCCGCGGCATCAGTGCTGTTGCCTGCCGCCGCCTGGTCTGAAGAGGAAGGCACCTACACCAACTTTCAGGGTCGAATCCAGTATGCGCACAAGGCAAACTCTGCAGCCGGAGAGATCCTGCCGGTTTGGGAGATTTTCGCGAAGTTGCTCTATGCGAGCGGCGTGAAGGAATTGTGGCTGTCTACGGCCGACGTGTTCGCCAGCATGACCGCCACAGTCCCCGCGTATCGGGCCATAACCCTGGATCAGACGATGCTGCCAGGTGTGCTTGCAGTACAGTAAAGATCATTTATGAAGAAGCCAGCAAGAGTCGTGAATGCCGCCGACCGCGCCGAGCGAGAGTCGTCAACTGCCAGAGAAATCCTGAGTCCCTTGATCGGGCTCGGGCAGACGCTGGGCCACATGGTGGACAAGTTCACAGGCAAGGTGAACCCGACGATTCTCTATCCGGAGGAGCGCAGGTCCTATTCAACTCGCCATCGCGGCGCCCATATCCTGACGGCGAGGCCGGATGGCAGCCCTCGCTGTGTTGCATGCTATATGTGCGCGACAGCATGTCCGGCGGACTGCATCTATATCGAGCCTGCCGAACACCCCGATCCTTTGATCGAAAAGTATCCGACCCGCTTCGACATAGACATGCTCCGTTGCGTGTTCTGCGGCTTCTGCGTCGATGCGTGTCCCGAGGAAGCAATCATCATGAGTCGCGAGATGGAGTTGTGCGCCTATTCGCGCAAGGAGACGATGTGGGACATCGAGCGGCTGATGAGACGGCCTGAGCTGCCCGAGTTCGGTCTTGGGTATCGGCCTAATGAGACGCTGGTAGACAGCATGGTCGCATTTCAGCCGAAGGTGAAGGAGCGCAAGTCGATGGCCGGTTGCGTAACGCTGAAGGAAGACGTAGAGATGATTCCTCATCTGATCGGATACGACGAGCCTAAATCGTGAAACTACTCTGTCGAGGCCGCAGTGCGAGACGCACATACTGCGAACTCAAGATGGCCGACATCTATGAAGGAGTAGAGGTATGATCGCGAGAAAGCCTTATGGATAACAAAAACGAAAACGAAGACGAACCTGCTCACCAGCTCACACCGTTTGAACGGTTGGTGCTTCAGCGATTCGACCAGATCGACGAACGGCTGCAGAAGCTCGAAGCGAAGGCTCTCGATACGAAGCCAATATGGGAGCAGGCGCTCGTGGGAATAGTGGAAGTCAAGAGAGAAATTGTGGAAGTCAAGAATCGCCTGCACAAGGTTGAGCGAGCAATAGGAATTCTCGCCGAGGACGTAGTTCAAGTGAGAGCCGATCTGCGCGGCTTTGACGAGAGGATCACGGCCCTCGAAGGGAGGAAATAGAAGGATTCATTTCAGCCCATGACACGCACAGAGATGTCGTCCTCAACCCCAATGTCATTACCGAAGTTCTCTCGGAATCCACCGAGGCTTTTGACCGCGGTGAGAAGTTTCTGCGGTATAGGAAATGGAATCCGACTCTGACAGACTATTTGCTGGTGTCCCAGGTTGCTCCGGTTGTGGAGCATTCGATCCGGCAAGACGACGACGGCTGGATGACTTACGTACATCAGGGACTCGACCGAGTTGTAGAGATCAAATCTATCAACGTGAAGCTGGCTCTGGCCCTGGTGTACGAGCAGATCGACTTCTCAGATAAATGATGGTAGAGATGATTCCTGATGTCAGTTTCGAGCCAAATGAGAATTGAACGGGACTCGCTGGGCGAGAAGGAACTCCCGGCCGACGTGTACTACGGCATTCAAACCGCTCGCGCGATCGAGAACTTTCAGATTTCCGGCTTCGCCCCTTTCCCCTCGCTCGTTACCGCTACGATCCAGATCAAAAAGGCTGCAGTTCGAGCCAACGCTGCGCTTGGCGCATTGGACCAGGAGCGAGCCCGGGCGATAGAGCAGGCCGCGGATGAGGTGCTTGCCGGGAAGCTCCGCGACCAGTTTGTGGTCGACCCGTTTCAAGCGGGCGCGGGCACCTCGCACAACATGAACGCCAATGAGGTATTGGCCAACCGTGCGATCGAGTTGCTCGGGGGAGAGAAGGGGAACTATTCGATCGTTCACCCCAACGACCATGTGAACATGTGCCAGTCGACTAATGACGTCTTCCCGACAGCAATGCGCCTTGCGGCGTTGCAGCTTGTAGACCTGCTGCTGCCCGTGATGGATGTGCTCGCAGAATCGCTCGATAGCAAGGGTGCCGAGTTTGATCACATTGTAAAGTCGGGCCGGACGCACCTGCAGGATGCGGTACCCGTAAGGCTCGGCCAGGAGTTCGGCGCGTACTCAACAGCCATTTGCAAGAACCGAAGACGGATCGAGAGCGCCGTTGGTGATCTCAAAGAGGTCGGTCTTGGAGGCACCGCGGCCGGCACCGGTCTCAATGCGGTCAAAGGCTATCGCAAGCTGGTGATAGAAGAGTTGAGTTTGATAACGGGTCAGCAACTCAGGGCGACCGGGGACTACTTCGAATCGATGCAGAGCATGTCGCCGTTCGTGACGGTATCGGGGGCGATCAGGACGCTGGCGACCGACGTTATCAGGATCGCAAACGACTTGAGGCTATTGAGCTCGGGGCCCAACACGGGGCTTGCCGAGATAAAGCTCCCGGCCGTGCAACCCGGCTCCTCGATTATGCCCGGCAAGGTAAACCCGGTGATGGCTGAAATGGCGGACATGGTCTGCTTCCAGGTGATGGGGGTTGATCAAGCCATAGCCCTTGCGGCGCAGGCGGGCCAGCTCGAGCTGAACGTTATGATGCCGGTGATCGCGTTCAATCTGCTGATGTCGCTGACGATCATGACCAACGGTCTGGATGCGCTCAGCCGGCGTTGCGTGGAGGGCATCTCGGCTAATGAAGAGCGATGCCGATGGTATGTCGAGCACAGTGTCTCGCTGGTGACCGCCTTGAACCCGAAGATCGGCTATGCTCGTGCGGCTGAGATCGCCAAAAGAGCAATTGCCGCCGGCAAGTCGATTCGTGAAGCGGTCACCGAGGAGGGTCTCCTGTCACCCGAGGAGGGGGAGGAACTGTTGGACACCTATGCGATGACTGAGTCGAAAGAGTAATGGCTATAGAACAGTGTTTACTTGACTCTTTTCTTCAAATCGGCGAAAGTTTTCCCGTATTCTCGTATTAATAATCTGCATTTGCTGGCTACACCCTGAAAGGAGGCAGAGGCTTAGATGACGTACGTTATCGCAGAACCCTGCATAGGGACCAAGGACACCGCTTGCGTGGACGTGTGCCCGGTTGACTGCATTCACCCGCGCAAAGACGAGGCGGCCTTTGAGACCGCGGAGATGCTCTACATTCATCCTGACGAATGCATCGACTGTGGAGCTTGCGAGCCCGCTTGCCCGGTCCAGGCCATCTTCACCGAAGATGACCTCCCTGAGCAGTGGAAGCATTTCACTCAGATGAATGCCGATTACTTCAAATAGAGATGGGGAGCATCAGTTTTGGCATTCGTAATCTGTGAGCCTTGCATCGGCGCGAAAGAGTTGTACTGTGTCGATGTTTGTCCGGTTGACTGCATACAGGGTGGCCCGAACGAAGAGCAGATGTACATCGACCCGGTGACCTGCACCGACTGTGCGGCCTGCGAGCCGGTCTGCCCTGTGTCCGCGATATTCATTGAATCTGAAGTTCCAGAAAAGTGGCAGAGCTTCATCCTTAAGAACGCCAACTTCTTCGCGAGCTGAGAGGTCGAGTCGCGCCGCGCCTGCCGACTCGCGCATCCGGGTTTCGGACCGTCTGCTTCCAAGCTTTCATTTTCTCTATCGAAAAGAGCCGCCCAAGCGTTTGCTGGGGGCGGCTCTCTCTCGTTTTTATGTCCGGGCAGTCAAGGGCGGAAGTTCTTCATGTTGTGAAGGAGCAGCTTCTTTCCCTCCTGGAACCTGACCTCGATCTTGTTTGGAGGAAAGGAAACCTCAACGGACCCCAGTCCAAACTTCGGATGGTTGATTACATCCCCCGCTGCGAAGTTGTTTTGCATGTCGTATGACTTAACCGGCCGCTTGGGGTCTATGGCAAAAGTATTGGCTTGCTTGGACTGCCTTGAGCCGGTACCCGACCGGGTTCGCGCCGTGCGCTCCGCAGGTTTAACCGGGGCCTGCTCCTTGTAGTTGTGCGTTCCTTTGCACATGGAGCAGGTCACTTTACGGACGATCTCCGCATCCATAGCGGCAACAATATGAGTGCGCTCAGTCTTGCACTTCCCGCAATAAGCGTTTATTTCCTGGCCTACTCGAGGCTTTCTGTAGAGCATAGCCGAGACTATAGCATTCGCCGCTGGGCAACTGCCAGCCACTCCCCACTCCTATATGACTTCCCTCAGCTTTCGGGCGGCTCGATAGTGCACGCCACTCGCTTCGCCGGGAAGTTCTCCGGGGCGAAACAGGCCGTCAACCCACCGAAGGTACTCACCCACCGATCGCTTGCCCGCGATTGTGATCCGCAGTCCGCCCCGGCCCTGTTCGACGACTATGTGATAGACAAAACCGTCCTTGCCCAGATACACACTGGTCTCCCACAGCCCCTTCTTCAACTCAAGGCCTTCAGTCCCCAGCACCGTGCCCTGTGCGGCTATCTCAGCGATCTCCTTGCCTCGCGAAGCCTTCGACATACTCTGATTTCTACATAAATCCGGCTACACGCGCAATGCCGATAGTGAGCCTCTAATTCGCTGTGCTAAGCTCGTGATCAGCCGGCGCTCGAATATGATCAACATCCTCTCACTCAACTGCGGACTCGCGTTCGCTTCATATCTGGCCGAGAGCGCCTCTGGATTTTTGAGTCAAGGCCCGCCGATTTCACGAGCGAACGGTGTTCGCAGATGGAGACGGAGGTCTGTGGGTGCTTCAACGAGGAGACGAAGTATTTGTTCCCGCGGAGTGCCTCTCGGAACTCGCCAAGCCTGGCTCCCGGAGCGTCTTTGAAGAAAACGCTTCTCTAGCTGTCAGGGAGGTAGAGGCCTTCGTGGTTTGTTGTCGCGACGTGACTGGGCCTGCGTCGTACTAACTCCGGCTGAGACTGAAGAGTTCATGCCGGAACGTCATTCGCGAGTTAGCGGATGAACCACGGAAGACAATCCGCGAATAACGCGAATCTCCGCTAAGGGACACGTTCTAGCCCTGCGGCTTGAAGTACAGCACCATTCCAGCGCCCACGGCCACCAGCAGGAACCCAACATACAATAGTGGATTGGGCGAAATCTTAGGCGGGTGCAGCCACATCGAGAACAGCGTGTTCACCACCGGAGCGCCACCGAAAACAAGCGGCATAACGTAGGTCGGCAGTCCCCCTGATTTGAAAGCGTAAATAATGCAGAGCGCTCCGATGGCCCCCAGAGCTCCGCCAATCGTAGCCCAGGTCACGCCACTGCTGTTGAAGCCCTTCAGCCCCCCTTGCGACGCAAGCGAAGCCAGCGGGAACAACACGCCGATTAGAAAGTAGGCCACCCCTACGCACAGAAGCGCGCGCATCGGACTCCCGAGATCAGTCTGACCGCGATGCAATGTAGGTCCGTAGAGGCCCCACGCGAGGGCTGCTCCGAGGGCGAAGATTATCCAGATCATTGAGTGTCTTTTCTCCTTTTGCATATCAACCACGCTTTCCAAAGCAATACAGGGCGCTTCGGGTGCGGATGTAGATTCGCCCATCGGCGATGGCGGGAGTGGCGAAACACTCATCGTCCATCGCGTTCACAGCCAGAATCTGCCAGTCGCCTCCCGCCTTCAATACCGAAACCGCTCCGCCTTCGCCGACCAGATAAACCTTGTCATCCGCGGCAACCGGAGACGCGAAGTACCTGTCGACGG